>JAFZUH010000200.1 GCA_017618435.1 Bacteroidales bacterium
AAATGTTTTTGCAGGAAAAAGAGAATCAAATCTCTTGCCAATTTGTTGTAAGATTTGTACATGGTCATTTTTCCATAGAAATATTCAATTTCGGGAGACATACAAAGCAGGGCTCCCAACCCGTCCCAAATGTTGTCCAAAGCAAAAATCCCTTTACGGGAGGCTTGGTATTTGGGTTGGACAAAACTTCTTCCCAATTCAATGGATTTTGGCAAATATTCTTGTATAAATTTGTCGGAAAAGCGGAATAATTCACCTACAGGTGATTGTGCATTATTATTGGCGTCTATTTTGATGTTTTTGCCCAAAATATATCTGTAACTGCTGATAATTTCTCTTGCCAAAGGATTCCACACCAGCAATTGTTCGAAAGGAGGATTACAAATATCATATTCGTCAATATCAACGGCTTGTCCGGTTCCTCCGCCCGCATTGCGAAAGGCAATTTCTCGCAAGCGTCCGATTTCTTGCATCGTATTGGGAGAGTCAAAATTGTTGATGCGATAGACAACATTGCCCCCATGATTGGTTCTGCAAATCAAGTGTTCGCTTGTCAATTCTTTACGAATCAACCTGCGGGGAATTCTTTTGATTATTTCTGCTTTTTCCATGAATAATGAGTTATATCTCGCAAAGATAACATAAAATATCCAATACTTTGAAATTTTTGTGCTATCTTTGCAATAAAAAAATAAATAGATATGAAAATAATGCTTTTGGGCTCCGGTGGCCGAGAACATGCTTTGGCATGGAAATTAACTCAAAGTCCGCAATGTGAAACTTTATACATAGCACCCGGCAATGCCGGAACCGCTTCGTGTGGAACAAATGTGCCTATTGCAGACAATGATGTGGAGGCTATTAAAGATTTTCTCGTCAAGAATAAGATAGATATGCTTGTTGTTGGTCCTGAACAACCCTTGGTGGAAGGACTTGCAGATACAATACATGGTTGTGAGGCAACAAAACATATTGTTGTGATAGGTCCCAATAAAAAAGGGGCTCAATTGGAAGGCAGCAAAGATTTTGCCAAACAATTTATGCAAAAATATCAAATTCCGACAGCCCGATATGCAACTTTTACAAAGCAGCAATATGATGCTGCTGTGGCGTTCATGCAGACATTGCGGGCTCCATACGTGTTAAAAGCAGACGGTTTGGCGGCAGGCAAGGGTGTTATTATTTCTCCTGATTTGCAAAAAGCAAAAGAGGAATTGCATGCAATGTTTTTTGACAATAAATTTGGCCATGCTACTGACAAAGTGTTGATAGAAGAATTTTTGGAAGGGATAGAAATGTCTGTTTTTGTGCTTACAGACGGCAGTTCGTATGTAGTGCTTCCTTCCGCTAAAGACTATAAACGTATAGGAGAAGGAGATACAGGTCTTAATACGGGTGGCATGGGCTCTGTTTCCCCTGTTCCTTTTGCCGATGAAGATTTTATGCAAAAAGTGGAACAACGTATCATTCAACCGACTGTTGCAGGATTGCAAAAAGAAAATATCGGTTATTGCGGTTTTATATTTTTCGGATTGATGAATGTACAAGGCAATCCATACGTCATAGAATACAATGTCCGCATGGGAGATCCTGAAACGGAATCTGTTATGCCAAGATTGAAAAACGATTTGGTGGATTTGTTCGTTTTGTGCGGACAAAAAAGGCTGCATGAAGCAAAGGTGCAAATAGATGAACGTTTTGTGGCAACTATTATGTTGGTTTCGGGCGGGTATCCTGAAAAATATGAAAAAGGCAAAGAAATAACAGGTTTTGAGAATGTGAAAGACAGCATAATTTTTCATGCCGGAACAAAAAATGCCGACAATAATACAATTGTAACCAATGGCGGTCGTGTTTTGACAATTACTTCTTATGGAAAGACCATAGAAGAAGCCCTTGCTATATCCAATAAAAATGCCTCAAAGGTTGTTTTTGACAAAGTTTATTTCCGCCGTGATATTGGACAAGATTTGATGAAATGAATATTGCCATCAACAAAGTATTAATTTTATTTTTGCTTGTCAATACTTCTTTGGCGGGGTTTTCTCAAAAGTTCAAAGGAGGAATACATGTGGGCTTATTGGTCACTCAAGTTGATGGAGATGAACACAGTGGCTATAAAAAAGCAGGTTTGTTTGTCGGTGGTTTTGTCAATTATCCTTTTGAAAAAGTGCCTCTTGTTTTGCAATTGGAACTCAATTATGCACAAAAAGGCAGCAAAAACAATGCTATTCAATACAAAATAAGCACTCATCAGATAGAAATGCCCTTGCTTTTGATGTGGAATTGTTGGAAAGGTTTGCATATTGATTTGGGTTTGTCTTTTGATATGTTGGTTTCTGCGAATGAATATTTGCATAAAGACCGAATAGAAGACATGAACCGTTTTTATTTTTGTGATTTGGGTGGCATTGCAGGTTTGCATTATGCGATAAAAGAAAAATTTATTGTTGGCGGGCGGTTCAATTATTCTTTGTCCCCAATAGGAGTGAATGCTATTGTAAGAAATGCTAAAAAAGTACAGACTTATATGTGGAGCAACGCTCTACTGTTTTATGTTGCCTATCAATTTTAGTTGTTTATGAAAAAGCAATGCCTTGCTTTATGTTGTCTGTTTATTTTCTCATTGGCACAATCGCAAATGCCTATAAATGTGAATTTTATAAATGGAGATGATGCTGTACAGGCATTGGGGGGGAAAAAACTGAAACAATCGTATAAAAAAATAAGTGTAGCAGAAAAAAAATGCTTGCAACTAATTGGCTTGTTGCAAAAAAAAGGCTATGAATCTGCTGTTTTGGATACTATTTTTATAGAGAATAATCAAATTTATGCGAATATTTTTGTTGGACCTACTGCAAAGATAGATGAGGTACGTCTTATTTATTCCGATTCTACAGAAATTGTACCTAAAAGATTACAAAAATTGTCCAAAAATATTACAACAATAAACAATTTATTGGTGTATAATAATGAAATAGTGCGTTATTACGAAAATAATGGTTATCCATTTGCAAGCACACAAATAACATCTTTAACAAAAAATGAAGACAAATATACCGCTACCATAGAAGTTGACAAGGGCGAATTGATTATACTTGACAGCATAATTACCAATGGAACAATGCGTTTGCGACAGAGTTTTTTGTATGGATATTTAGGATTAAAACGCAAACGTGCTTATAATGAATCTGTTTTGCAAAATGTCAATAAAAGGTTGTCGGAATTGGGATATATTAAACAAACGCAAGAAGCAGCCTTGATGTTTGCTCCGAAAAAGGCGGCGTTGTATATTTTTGCCGACAAAGTAAAAGTGAATCAGTTTGACGGTTTTTTGGGAATAGTTCCCAACAATGAAACCACGGGCAAGGTTTTGCTTACAGGTCAATTGAATTTGAATCTTACCAATATTTTTGCCGTTGGCGAAAATATAAAACTATCGTGGAACCGACCGCAGACACAATCGCAAACACTGGATATTGCAATAGATTTTCCTTTTTTGTTTTTTTCACCTTTTGGCATAGATGCTAATTTCGGATTGGAAAAAAAGGACACTTCATACCTCAATTTATCTGTAACAGCAGGATTACGTTATTATATTCGGCAAAGCAATTATTTGAAATTGTATTATACGTACAAAAATTCAAGGTTGGTAGCCAACGAATCACTTGCATATTTAACACAATTGCCTGAAAATGTTGATTATAATATGAATTTGTATGGTCTTTCTTTTGTTTGGCAAAAGTTGGATTATATTTTTAATCCGCACAAGGGTTTTTATTTGATGGCAGATGTGTCTGTGGGAAAGAAAAAAATAGTGAAAAACATTAAAATAAAGTCAGAATTGTATGAGAATATTTCCAAAAACAGCAATAGTCTGAATATACAATTGTCAGCGGATTTCTATTTCCCGCTGCATAAGCGTTTTACGTGGGTTTTGTCTGTACAGGGAGGACACATGCAAGCCAATAATTTATACAAAAACGAATTGTTTCGTATCGGTGGATTGAAAACGTTACGCGGTTTTGACCAATTGTCAATCTATGCTTCGACATATATCATTGTAAGAGACGAATTGCGTTTTAGTTTTGCTCAAAAATCTTATCTGCAGATATTTTTTGATATTGCCGGTTATCAACAGCAATTGGAGAAATATGTAAGCGATTTTCCTTTTGGATTTGGAGCCGGTCTTTCTTTTGATACCAAAGCGGGAATTTTTGCTTTCAATTATGCTTTGGGCAGACAACATGGCAATCCTATCAAATTTTCTACGGGAAAAATAACCTTTGGTTATACGGCTTTGTTTTGATGTTTGTGTAATTTTTGTGGCAGATTTTGTTTGACCTTGGATTTTGTAAGGGAAAAAATACTATCTTTGCAATAAATATAAACAAAACAAAATGGATTCAAAGATACGTGTAACTAAAATATTTATGTTTGAAATGGCTCATGCCTTGGAAAAATACAATGGTCCTTGCAGAAATATACATGGTCATTCGTATCGTTTGGAAGTTACTGTTTCCGGGTATCCTGAAAAAAATGCCAATAGCCCTAAAAATGGAATGGTTATTGATTTTGGGGATTTAAAAAAAATAGTGGAAACTCATATTATCAGTAAATTTGACCATGCTATTGTGTTGAGCAAACATGCAGAAGAGAAAATTATTAATGCATTGAACGACAATCAACAAAAAATAGTTTTGACGGATTATACTCCCACTTCTGAAAATTTGTTGCTTGATTTTGTTGAAACATTACAAGGTCAATTAAATATAAAATCCAATCGTTTGGATCGTGTAATTTTATCCGAAACTGCAAGTTCTTATGCTGAATGGAGAGCAGAAGATTAAAAGTGGTTTGATGTTTAAATATAGAATAGATTTGCAAAAAAATTAACAAAAATAAAAAATGTCAGAAGAATTACATCTTGTAACGGATTTAGCGTTAATATTAATTTCAGCGGGTGTTATTACGTTGATTTTTAAAATATTGAAACAGCCTGTCGTACTGGGTTATATTGTGGCAGGTTTTTTTGTCGGACCTCATTTCGGTATATTTCCGACCGTAGTGGAGATGCAAAGTGTGAAGGAATGGTCTGAAATAGGCATTATATTCCTATTGTTTGCATTGGGATTGGAGTTTAGTTTCAAAAAATTGTTCACCTTGGGCAGTACGGCCTTTATAACGGCGGGCACGGAAGTGATAACGGTTGCTTTGTTGGGAGTATTTCTCGGAAAACTGATGGGGTGGACATTGATGGAGAGTTTGTTTTTGGGCGGCATGTTGTGTATGTCTTCAACGGTGATTGTTATCAAGGCCTTTGAAGATTTAGGAGTTATGCAACAGAAATTTGCCAACATCACGCTTGTTGTCCTCATCATTCAGGATTTGGTGGCTATTTTGTTAATGGTGTTGCTTTCGACGGCAGCCGTAGGTCAGCAGTTTGCCGGAACAGATGTTTTGTTCAATATTTTGAAATTGGTATTTTTCCTGATTTTGTGGTTTTTGATAGGTATTTATGTGTTGCCGACGTTTTTCCACAAATTCCGTAAGTTGATGAATGCGGAAACCTTGTTGATTTTTTCCATTGGTTTGTGTTTTGGTATGGTTGTATTGGCAACATACGCAGGTTTTTCTTCAGCATTAGGGGCTTTTGTTATGGGTTCTATTTTGGCGGAAACAATAGAAGCGGAACGTATTGACCGACTGACCAAACAGATAAAAGATTTGTTCGGGGCCATATTCTTCGTTTCTGTGGGTATGATGGTTGATCCGCAGATTTTGGCGGCTTATTGGTTGCCTATATTAATATTGACATTCGTTACCATTTTTGGAAAGACAATATTTTCTGCTTTAGGAGTGTTGATTTCAGGGCAGAATATCAAAACTGCAGTACAAGTGGGGGCAAGTTTATCTCAGATAGGTGAGTTCGCCTTTATTATAGCAACATTAGGTTTGTCGTTGAATGTGTTGAGTGCCTACATTTATCCGGTTATTGTCGCCGTTTCTGTTATTACAACATTTACAACACCTTATTGTATTCGAGCCTCTGAGCCTGTGGCAATATGGGTGGAAAAACATTTGCCGCAAAGGATTATTGATTTGCTCAATCGTTATAGTTCGGGTGCCAATGTGGTAACCAAAGACAGTGCTTGGAAAAAGTTGATAAAAACCTACATACTCAGAATATTGATTCTATCCGTATTGATAGTGGCAATTATTATCTTTTCTTTTGTTTGGTTTTTCCCATTTGTACAAACATATATTTCCGGTACATGGGGAGATATTTTGTGTGCAGGTGCTACTATTTTGACTATCGCTCCGTTTTTGAGGGGTATGTTGATAAACAAAAAGGAAGACCATGAAATTATTACCCATTTGTGGGGCAACAGCAGATACAACAGAGGAGCTATTGTTGCCTTGTTGTTGTTGAGAATATTTTTGGTGGTGCTGTATATGGGTGTTGTCCTTTCTCAAGCATTTTCGTCAACTTCTTGGATTGTTATTGTTGTCGCTTTGGGCTTGGGATTGTTTTTGTTGGCGTCCAAAATGTCGTTTTCGAGATTTTCAAGAATAGAACATCGCTTTATTGCCAATTTGAAACAACGGGAAGAGGAAGAAAGAAGAAAACACCCTATTCAGGTGAGCATTCAGTCGCAATTTGCCGGCAAAGATATTCACTTGGCCCAAATTCTTGTTTCTCCTGATTTTGAAATGGTGGGACACACAATAGCACAAACGGCTTGTTATGATAAATATGGCGTAAGTATTGTAAAAATAGAACGGGGAAGCAAGGATATTTATCTTCCTTCGGGTGCGGAATATATTTATCCGAGCGATAGATTGGTTATTTTAGG
>JAFZUH010000201.1 GCA_017618435.1 Bacteroidales bacterium
CGACAAATCAAACAACTTGTCTGTACTTAAATGTACTTTGTTTTTCAGATACAAAGCACTGTCTTTGATGGTAAGAGAACCATACACATAATCTGCCTCATTCAACCAGTACGATTTTTCCATATCATCACACAACGTCCGTTGTTGCCTTTGGTAATAGGGCAAAAAACACTTATTGTTTATCAATAGGGTAAAATCGTCATGCAATCTATCCAATATTGCATTTGGGACAGATGTATTTCCCCATTCATTTATTACTTTTCTCAATGTTTGATTGTTGTCGGTCAATACAAAAATGCCTTGATAGTAAAAAGCATAGAATGGTTGAGATTTTTTGTTTATCTGCACAATAGGTATATTTTTATAAGTAGTGCTATGAGTTGTATTCTGCCAATATTTTTCAAACTTTTGTTGGGATTTTTTTGCTATTGGACACACCAATATTGAACGAAGCAAATGATTTTCATAATTTTGAAAAGATATAAAAATTTTATTATTGTCCAACAAAGCACTAAGTTGCGGTTCTTGGTCCAACAAATGCAAATAATTACCGATAGGTTTTGAAAAATTATCTAAAAAAATATCACTAAATGCTCCTACATACTGCTGATACACATCTAAGGTTTGCCTATCTTTTGCTACCAACAAGACAGCATTGTCTTGAGGAATGGCCATATACGGATTTGCATCAGGTTTGTCCACATATTTATACAAATGTATTAAAAACACCACAAAAGACAGCAGCAAGACAAATGCAACAACAATGCCACTCCATTTTAAAATTGTATGCAGGTTTTCCCTATTCATCAAAAATCAAATTTCAATTGTTGGGGAATAAGGGTAAAACTTTTACGATGGAATGGGCTTATACCATATTCTTTGATAGCCTTTCGATGCTCTGCAGTAGGATAGCCTTTATTTTTATTCCATTGATAATAAGGATATTCAACGGACAATTTAGCCATAAATTCATCACGATAGGTTTTTGCCAAAATTGATGCCGCAGCAATTGACATATATTTGGCATCGCCTTTTACAATACATTGAAACGGAATATTCGTATCAGTATGAAAACGATTGCCGTCTATAATAAGAAATTGCGGTTGTATTTTTAACTGCTTTACAGCATTGTTCATCGCCTTGATACTTGATTGCAATATATTCAATTGGTCTATTTCAACATTATCTATCATGGCAACCGCAAAAGCAAGAGCATCTTGCTCAATAATTTTACGCAAAGCATTCCGTTTTTTTTCTGATAATTGTTTGCTGTCATTCAATTGGTCGTTTGTATAATTTTCCGGCAAAATAACAGCCGCAGCCACAACAGGTCCGGCCAAAGCCCCTCGCCCCGCTTCATCACAACCTGCCTCTAATTGCGGATACTGGTAATAATTATTGAGCATGCGTAAATTCGTTAAAATAAGAAAGATACTTATCTTTTAATGCTTGACAAGAATAATATTTTTCTACGGTTGCTCTGCCTTGTTTGCCCATTCGGATTCTCAATTCAGCATTATCAACAAGCAAAGAAACCTTTTCAAGCCATTCTTCTGCAGTATCGGCCAAGAACCCGTTGTGACCATCTTGAATAATCGTTTTGTTTACTCCGACAGGCGACATTATCACTGGCATTTCATAAGCCATACACTGCAAGCCTTTAAATCCACATTTTCCTTTTGTCCATTCATTGTCAGGCAAAGGCATTATGCCTATATCAAAACTTGACAATTGTTCAGACTCTCCTTCCTTTGTCCATTTTACATTATTGATAGGAAGATTTTCTATTTGCAACGGCACATCCGCTATCACCTTAAAAACAATTCTATCCCCATATTTTTCATAAATGGCACGCAAAATCGGTTCTGCCCATTCCAAATGTTTGATTGTCGTGGTGCTACCTATCCAACCAATACAAATTTTATCGGGATTTTTTTGTTTATGGTCTATCTTTATTGTTGCTAAATCCAAGGTTGTAGGAAATATTCTTACATCTTTGCCATATTGGCGGGCATATTGTGCCAAATATTCATTACCGACAATTGCCAAAGAACAATGTTTGAGGGTACTATCTATTTTTTTAGGATTTTTAAGCCAATGCAACATTTTGTTGGCACGTGAAATATCCAACAAAAAAATAGCATCATCAAAATCCACAAAAACATTCTTATTCAAACGGCAGAACAATCTTTCAAAGATATTGGAACGGGTAAACAATGCTTCTCTGTAAATAAAAACTATATCAAATGATTTGCAACGGAATACATCTCTTATCCGAATAAAGATACATTTAAAATAAATATACAATTTTGCCAAATAATGCCCTTGTTGATAAAAAACGGCATCGTCTTTTTGAGACAATAAATTAGAACACACACATTCGTAGCCATTATCCTGCAAATAAGGTATATATTGTTCAAAACGAAATCTTTGCCCCGGATTGCGTCCCAAGCGATGGGCCACTACAAAAAGTATCTTTTTATTCATTGTAAATTAAAACAGACTCATATTATTCACTACACATAATCCAACTAACAAAATATAAACCAACACTTTATATTTAAACATATCCACAGATAATGCCAATTGGAATACCGTTAATAAAACAAACACTGTAAAGGTTAGATTTTGCGGGTCTTTGAACAACAAACACAAAACCATTGTCAATAATAAAGAAAGCAAAACAACCATTAATTGTTTCCTTCTGCTTATTAATTCTTTATCCAAATTAATAGCGGTTTTAACCATAGAGGCAATAATCAATAACGAATACAGACTTGCACAAATAAGTATTTTGGGAGTATTCTTCAATTCAGCAAAATGTCTCAATGAAAA
>JAFZUH010000202.1 GCA_017618435.1 Bacteroidales bacterium
CCCGAGTGGAAAGAATTGGTTAAAGAACATGCAGAAAAGTTCAAGGTGCCAAAATGCTGTGTAGCGGCACCTATTCTGCAGCAATTCAAAGGCAAAGAAGATGAATTGAAAAAATATTGGTATGGGGAGAACCTCGAGACAAGTTTTTGCGGGCTCGGAATAGAAAGATACGAACAACTTGGTGATTTGCAAGGTTCTTCGCTTCTCGACCATCCGCTTAGTCTGGAGTTGACGATGAGATTATTGCTAAACCGTTGTATCAAAGAGAATGTGAAATATTTGGAAATCCGTTGCTCGCCATTCAATTACGAAAGTGAAGGTTTCTCTGTTGATGATGTCGTTCAGTTGATATGCCGTATGATGGATTCGGTGAGCGACAAAATTGAATCATCTTTGATTTTCATTATATCACGCCATCGTGGAGACTCAACATCAGATTATGTAGATTTGGTCAAACGTCTAAAGGATAAACAATGGTTCTGTAAATTCTTTCGTGGTTTCGACCTTGCAGGAAACGAAAGCATCAAGACTCCAGAGGAATTGCGAGACTCGTTTATGGATATTCTGAAGGAATGCTATAATATCACTATCCACGCAGGTGAAACAGAGGAGGTTGAGAGTATTTGGCAGGCGGTTTATCATTTGAATGCGGAGCGTGTAGGTCATGGCTTGAAATTGCTCAATAACGAAGATTTGCTTACTAAATTTTTGGAACGGGGTATTGCTGTTGAGATGTGTCCGTCAAGCAATTTTCAGATTGTGGGCTTCCGTGACAATTATTTTCCAAATGAGACAGCCAATTTGCCTGAATATCCACTCAAAGCATATCTCGACAAAGAACTAAAGGTTTCGGTCAATACGGATGACCCAGGCATCTCACTCACCGATATGACACATGAACTGCATAAGGCGGCGCGTATGACACAAGGAGGACTGTCGAAATGGGATGTCCTGCAATTAATATGCAATGGTTTCCGCTCGGCATTTTATCCCTACGAGCTAAAGAAAAAAATGATTCGCAAGGTTGAAACTGAAATTGGCGAATTGATAAGGAATGACAAATTATGAAAGACGAAAATGTTATTTGTGTGCCTGTTGAGGCAATGAAGAAGGCATTTGATATGAATAAGCAATATTGGAAAACCAATGTTGCAGCAATTGATTCATTGCCATTGCTATATATAAATAGAAGAATTGCAGAAAACGATTTCACTCACAAGCAGCTTATTCCATACGCCATATTACTCAATAAACAAGGGGAGGTGTTTTGTTATCAGCGACATGGCTCGGAGAAACGGCTTGCTGATATTTATTCGGTAGGAATAGGCGGCCATGTAAATGACCACGACGGTGGTGAAACTATTTCGCAACATCTTGTCAATGGGCTAAGACGTGAGTTTAAGGAAGAGGTTGGCATTGAAGTGAGTGAAAGCCAATTTGAACTTGCAGGTATGATTAACGAAGAAAAGACGGAGGTTGGACATTGTCATACTGGGGTTGTGTTTAAGGTGCTTGTTGATAATGTGAACTTTACTTTCGATGCCGAGATAGGTAATCCGCAGTGGAAACGAATCGAAGATTTGGATTTGGCGAAGTTTGAACTTTGGTCGGCTTTGGCACTGAGACTAATGTTTGATACCGAAAATTGAAGTATAAATCCGTCGTCTGATACCGAAAATTCAAATATAGTTTGCATCTTCGATACCGAAAATTGAATTTTATTTTGTATCTTTGATACCGAAAATTGAAATATAAGATATGGAATATATTGAAAGAGAGGTAGATATAAAATTAAATGAGTGGAGTCTTTCTGACAAAAGGATGCCTCTACTCATTCGCGGTGCACGACAGGTGGGGAAAACCTCAAGTGTCAGACATCTCGGCGAGAGGTTCAAATACTTTGTAGAGATAGATATGAACGAACACAGGGAACTCCACGAACTCTTTTCTCAAATGCTTACGCCACAAGAGATTTGCCTCCAATTGTCCTATGCTGTCAACATACCGATTGAAGCGGGCGAAACGTTACTTTTTATTGATGAGATTCAGTCTTGTCCCGAGGCAATCAACAAGTTGAGGTATTTCTATGAACAATATCCAGAACTGCATTTGATTGCTGCTGGTTCGTTGTTGGAATTCGTCTTGGCCGACATACCATCGTTCGGCGTGGGCAGAATCAGGTCGCTGTTTATGTATCCTTTAAATTTTGAAGAGTTTTTACATGCTAACGGTGAGGATTTGTTGATAACCGCTTATCAAAATGCAAGTCCGGAAAAACCGCTAAGCAAGATTGTGCACGACAAGATTTTGCAACGTTTCAGTTCGTTTATTCTAATGGGAGGAATGCCAAGGGTAGTGCAGGAATACGTAGAAACAAAGGATTTGAGAAAGTGTCAATTGGTTCTAAATGACTTGGTTGTGTCGTACAAAGATGATTTTAAGAAATACCGTAAGAGAATTCCTGAAGAACGATTGGCGACGGTTTTGGAATCAGTGGCCCGACAACATTCTGGGAGATTTGTGTACTCAAATGTCAATGACGATTTGTCACTTAGTCAGGTGAAAATCACATTAGAATTGTTAATCAAGGCGGGATTAGTATATCCAGTGGTACATTCAGCAGTAAACGGCATTCCGTTAGGAGCGGAAACAAATGAGCGTTATCAACGTATGGCGTTGTTTGATACAGGCATTTTAATGAGGATGTTGGGACTAAATTTGGCAGAGTTGTTTGTTCAAGGCATCGAAAATCTAACAAACAAAGGTTCTTTGGCAGAGGTGTTTGTGGCAAACGAATTAGTGAAAAACTCATCCTGCTTTGAGCCGCCTCAACTTTTTTGCTGGCATCGTGAAAAAAAGGATAGCCAGGCGGAAGTAGATTTTGTTGTACAGAAAGGTTACGATATTATTCCAATAGAGGTTAAGTCTGGCACAAGAGGCAGTATGCAAAGTCTGCGTATTTTTATGGAAGAAAAGAAATCACAATATGGCATCCGTACCTCTTTGGAAAATTTCTCTTCCTATGATAACATCAAAGTATATCCGCTTTATGCAATTTCTAATTTAATAAGGCAATGAAAATACACATTACCCTCGTTGGCGGACAGCCGGCACCCGTTTATCATGGCATTGTGGCTACACAGCCAGACAAGGTCGTGTTTATATATTCAAAAAACAGCGATGATGCTGTAAAAAAAATTAAGGCTGAAATCAAAATCGATGTTGATGAACAAAAGCCTTTGGATACAACAAATCCGACAGAAATATTGAACAGAGCAAATGCATTGGCTACAAAATATAAAGATGATGATATAACGCTCAATATATCGAGCGGACTAAAGTCTTGGTCGCATTTGTTTGGGCGTGTATTCGATAATATGCCAAACGCATCGGTTGTCTATATGGATCAAAATAATGTGCTGTGGAATTATCGAACCATGGAGTCTAAGTCCGATTTTGATTTTGACATGGATGTGCTCTTCCGTCTGTATGGCAACCGATTGGAAAACTATAAGCGATTGGAAGACTATACAGAACGCGACTTGAAGGCTTTGGAGAAAATCAAGAGAATCAGAATGTTTTATGTCGCAGACTTCAATCTGCTGACAGCCGTTTTGAATGAAAAACAAAAGAATCTACTAAAGAATCAGAATTGTGGCAAGTTCGATTTGATGGCAAATGGTTCACAATCGTATGTCGAATGGGAAAAGACGACCAAGGATAGCATCGGTTTTGTACGAATCTTCCTTGCCAAGAAAAATGGCAAATCGCAGGAAGTTACATTCGAGTCGAAAAATGCAGTTGACCTTGCTTTCAATTCAGGGTGGTTTGAGTATGAGGTGGCAACGTTGCTTTCTAAATGGAGTAAAGCAAAAAGTATCTACTTGAACTGTCATTTTCCGTTCAAACCAAACATAGATAAAAACGAAGTGGACATCATCGTCAATACGGGTTCTAAAATTTTGTTTGTCGAGTGCAAGACTCAAATCACCCATACGACCGACATTGACAAGTTCCGTAGTGTGGTGAAAGGATATGGCGGAACCGGCAGCAAAGGCTTGTTCGTGACGGATGCTAAGATGACAGATGTTGCGAGAGAAAAGTGCAAAGAACATGGGTTACTGTCATTTTCTCTTCAAGACGAGCATTTAGGAATGTCCACCGACAAGGCACTAGCATTTCTTTTAGATAGTGAGTTGTTTAATATTAATACAAAATAAGTTATGGCAAAAACACTTGTAAACATAATCTCAGCACAAACCATTCCTAACTACATCTTTATAAAAGACTTTTATTTGGAGGGGGATAGTTTGTTGTTTTTTACATCGTCAACGATAACCAAACCTCTGGAAAATATACTTGACACATTAGGAATATCGGCTAAAGATGTTGAAATACAGCAACTCACTGAGGAAAATTGGCAAATAATGTGTCAGGAAATAGCATCGGTAATAAAACCCGATGTCAATTATTTGGTAAACACCACTGGCGGAACAAA
>JAFZUH010000203.1 GCA_017618435.1 Bacteroidales bacterium
AAGCTTTGGTTTGGCAGCCACGGGCAAGTGCTTGCTACTTGGGTAACATTGCCAACAAGGTCATAGGTGTAATTTATGGAAGACAAGGTCGTGTTGTTATCCGTTGTTTGTATGGAGGACAAACGGCGGGTAATATTATCATATGTATAATCTGTTTTTATGCCGTTGCCGTATTTTTGGCTTATCTTCGCTCCGAACTTGTCATACTTTATGCTGTCCAAGTAATTGTACATTGTCAATTGTACATTATACATTCTGAACAGTTGTCCTCCAAGGTCATATTCATAATTTACCACTTCGTTGTCCGGATAGGTGATATTTAAAATTCTGCCCCAGCTGTCGTACTCAAACTGTGTGTTTAAGGCAAGCGGCTGAGATAGGAAAGGCAAAGCGTAAATTCGGGTTTCTTTGGTTACCTCGCCCATATTGCCGTACTCATAGCACATTACGCCGCTTTCGTCATAGAGGGGGTGATTAGTAAAATTTGCATACTTACAATTTCTTTTTACCATATTGTTTCTTTATAAAATAAAACCTGATAAAAACATTTCAAAAGAAGAATACAACATTCTCCATCAGCATCTAAAGATACACCTTTAGAATTGGAATATTTTTTTGTGCCTTTAAAAGTAAATGTTTGATTGAGGCACTTGCTATTAAAAAAATTTGATGGACAATTTGGCAATTCTCCATTCACAAAGTAATAGTATCCATTGAATTTAAAAAAGAATTTTACATATTGAATATCCTCTATTCTAGGTTGTTTTTCTATTATTAAATCATAAACGCAATCTTTTATTTGTTTAAAAGTAACGAGATATATACTATCAAAATCATTTGACTCAACACAATGAACACAATATTTTTGTAATATGCTATCCAAATCATTCAAAAAAGAGATGTTGTTAATTTCAACCTCTGTTAGAACAAACTTAACAGAATTCTGCGATTTTAAAGTAATACAGAAAGAAAACATTATAAACAGAACTATAGAAATATTTTTTTTCAAACTAACCATTATATTTATTTTTTGAATTTAAGCAATAATTTAAAAAACTTTCTCTACTCCATCCATAGCTTCTTGAACTATTTTTCTAAATACCTGACGATAACAATTCTTTCCTGTATAAATCCGAAAAGTAGGTTCTTTCCCAAAATCTATATTATAAAAAAACATCTCTTCAAATGTTTCAAAATCAGTCTTTGATGGTTTTGAATTCCCATTCGGATGATTATGTGTATAAATTCTAATATAATTCTTTATTCCTAACATATTTGTAGAAAAACCGAGAATTTTATCATTCTGATATGAGGTATATAAATAATTTTGGCCATTTTTTTTATCTTCTTTTCCTATTTGTAAAAAACCCCATTCAATATCAGTGTTCTCTGCTAGAAACTCAAATATTTCTTGAGCGTTATCATCTCCTTTAATTTTGCAAGATTGTAAATCTTCTCTATGATTTCTAAGTTTAATAGTCCCATTTTCATATTCTTTTCCGACAATAGTTTCACCATTTTCTTTTTTTATAATAATTTTATCCGAAGACCCTTTTTCTCCTGAACGAGTTATTTTTTTCTTTGCTATATCAATCTCATAATCATCCTTTCCACTCGGATCCACCCTTCCCACAGGATTATTACTACAATAATGATAAGGCGTCAACCAAGGTTTCTCACTCATTAACGGGTCTCGGGAAATGAATATAGGAGGAGCATAATATCTTGCCTCGTAATAATAGAAACCTGTCTCTTCATCCAACTCCTTAGCGTTGAAACTATATTTCGGGAATGCGTCTCCCATAACATGGGTGTTGTATTCGGAGATAATATCCCCATAGGGAGCATAAAGAAAACTTTGTACCACAGACTGTTGTGCGTCCGTTACATACATGGTGGATGCCAAATGGTTAGGGTGGTAGTAGAATATGGCATTGTTGTCGCCTGTCACTTGTAAAAATTCCAAAGGAATTAAATCACCTTCTTGCATGTCCGTAGGTTCATCATATAAATGTTGTCCTATCGCATTGTATATTATTTGTTTTACATCCTGTTTGTAAGCCTCCAATTCTTGTTCGTTCTCCACGGATATAGAAACTTGTTGTTCTCCTAAACGGCTGGCTATCCTTTCTGTTCCATTATAGTAATGCTTGGTATATTCACCTGCTTGTGTAAAGTTTAGGTAAGTATTAGGATAAAACATCGCACTTTGTACCATAGGCTGTATGGGTTGCGGTTGGCCGTTCACCCATTGGTTGGCATTAAACAGGTTCACTTTGTAGGTGCGGGTGTTGGAAGCGTTATAGCCGTACAAACTTATCTGCATGTCCGTGCCGCAGGCTTTTAAATTACCGGAAACATTAAAATAATAGTAATCCGTGTTTTGTGTTGGGTGGTCATATCTTTTGCGTATGCTGCCGTTAATGCCGTAAGTGCAAGTTTCCAAGGGCTGCGGGTTTTGCTGCATATCGTATTTTATAATAGGAGCAAAAGAGGTCTGTCCCTGTGCCATGTCTGCACTGCTACCCGGAAAATAATACCTGTAATTTTTATTTTCGGAAATATTGGTGGCGGGGTCGGTCGTCTGTTGTGTATAAGTGTTTATCTTACCCCAATTGTTATAGGTGTATGCACCGCTGCAAAGCACATTGTTGTTGCAGGTGCTTTCCGCGGTTAGCAGTTGGTCGGCAGAATCGTAAGAGTAACGCTCTGTTACTTGGTATTGCGGCATAGGGTAGGAAGAATTTACCCTTATGATATTGCCTATGGAGTCGTAGTTGTATTGCAAATAAGAAAGCGTGTTGCCGCTGTAGGTGGTCAGCAGGCTGTCCAATCGCTGTGTCAGCGGATAATAAGTATAGTTCGTTTTTATGCCGTTGCCATATTTTTGAGATATTTTTGCACCAAACTTATTATATTGTACGCTGTCTAAATAGGTATAGTTTTGGTTGTTATAGAATTTAAACAATTGTCCGCCGCAATCATAATCATAACTTACTATCTCATTATCAGGATAAGTAATATTAAGTATTCTTCCCCAACTGTCATATTCAAATTGCGTGCTCAGGGCTATGATATTAGACAAGAAAGGCACGGTGTAAATTCTTGTCTCTCGGGTGATTTCACCCATGTTGCCATATTGGTAGCATACCAAACCGCTTTCATCATAAAGCGTGTCCACACGCCCGTAACTGTCGTAGTGGTAAACAACGGGAACTTCGTCCTGTCCATTTATGCTCTGCAACTCCGTGCTGCTGTGGTGATTGGCATCGGTGGAGGTGGTCATTATATGTCTATTGCTTTTCAATTGCTGAAACATACGCCAAATGCCTAATATTAAGATGGTCTTTTTGTTTGAAGATCACAATATCCATTTTAACAGAGTCCCCCCTGACATAATTTTCTTTGAGAATGTTTTTGGCTATAGGAATACAATATGATTGTTTTTTGTACATGAAACGCACAGATGTATTTTGAACAAAATTGGAATCCATAACTGCAATATCGTCTGCATTTTCCCATGACTTCTCCCAATCTTTGATGACCACTGCCAAATCCTTTTTTTCGCATTTCCCGTTTTCAAATCTCAAATGCCTGTACAACTTTCCTTTTGCAGACAGTTCCTGCCTCCTGAACTTTCGTTCTTCTTGAGAGATGGTATTTTGCATATCATACTGATATGAATTCATCCTGTTGGAATTTGAAATATAATATTTGATGCTGCTTGGCGAATAAATGGCTGCATTTTTTTTGGAGACATATCCGCTGGAATGCTTGTCTGAACCGTAATGATAATAAAACATTCCTTTTCTTTTGTTGTTGATGATGGTAAAAATCGCCGAACCTCCGAACAAGATGGCGGGGGAAATTTTCATCACGTAGGAATAAGAATGAGTGGATTTTTTTTTGTACTCCGTATAGGTCAAATGAACCATCGCACTTCTCAAAGGAGTTTTTCTCAAAAAATCCATCTCTTCCTTATTTATATCCACCCCGACATGGCGTTGATAAAACGGTATTTCCTTCGTATTGGTCAAAGTGTCTTCCACCTCGATATATCCGTCACAATCCATAGGCATTTTCCCATCAATAAAGAACAGCCATAGTATCCGTACATAAGGATAATTGGGATCCGGCACTTTTCTAACACCATCAAGACAAACATACTCTGTGTCAGATTCAATTTGCTCTTGTGTCTTTAACGGAGGAACGTATTGCAGTTCCTTTATATCAGTTTGAGCCCATGTTACGATGATAACATGTATTAGTATCCATAATAAAACGATATTTTTCTTCATTGAAATCTTACTAATGCGTATTAATAAACACTTGTTTTAATTTTTCTATTTCTATGGAGAACAATTGTTTCCAATTCTTATCATAAAATACTGCACCATAAATAGATACTCCCATCCCTTGCGTTCTATCTACAAAATCAGTACGGCCTGTTATCACATTTAAGTCTGCGTGTATCCTATTATCGTCATCACTAGGAACTAAGGCACTCCATTTTGCATACTTTCCCGGATGACTATGTATACAGGCTTCCATGTTTTTATAATTTATGATAGAAACAGATGGATATTCTCCGTCTTGCAGTTCTTCAACGCTCTTTTCACCTCTAAAAGTATGTGAAAAAAGCAATCCTTTATCTCTCTCCATACAAGTTGCGAATTCTCTGTTATCGCCCTCGTCTATAGTCATAAAATATACACGAAGTATATTGAAAACAACCTGTTTTGAGGTAGAAACAAAGATGTTTACAGAACTATTATTTATTATTCCATTTTCATTATAGGAAATACTTGCTTTATCTTTTATAAAATATATTTTACCGTCGTATTCACCATCCCATCCTAAATAATTACCATCTAAATCAAAATAGTCCCCAAATTCACACCCACTCGGATCCACGTACTTCACTGGATTGTTCGCACAGTAGGCATAAGGAGACATCCAGAAGTACTTTTCAAACATAGGATCTCTGCTGGTAAATGTCGGCGGAGCATAATATCTTGCCTCATAGTAGTACATTCCTGTCTCTTCATCCAATTCCTTGGCATTAAAGGAGTATTTAGGTATTGTATTATTTCCAAAGTTTACATTATACTCTGTCGTAATCTCACCAAAAGGTGCATAAAGGAAACCTTGTGTAATTGTAGCATTGTTATCTGTTACAAATTCAGTAGAGCCTAAGTGGTTAGGATGATAGTAATAAATGTCATTAGGAGTGCCTGTGGGTTGTAGAGCATTTACATCTATAAAAGGAGGCAGGTCTATGAGTACCGTTTCATAAATTAACTTATGGATATCCACTCTAAATTGGTCTTCCAACTGCAATTTACGGTCTTCTAATATATTATTGTTTAGGGCTATGGTTGTAGTATTATCACCCAAGCGGGATGCAACGCGTTCCATGCCATTGTAATAATGCTTGGTATATTCTCCGTTTTGGTTAAAGTTTAGATACGTGTTCGGATAAAACATAGCATTTTGCCATTGTAAATTCAACGGCTGTTGTTGTCCGTTTATCCATAAATTAGTATTGTATAAACTTAATTTATAAGTTCTTGTATTAGCAGCATTGTAACCGTAATACGCAAAACTCATTATATCATCGCTGTAGGCTTTTAGGTTGCCTTGGGAGTTAAAGAGGTAATATTCCGTATGCTGTTGCGGTTGTGTTGTTTCCTTTTTTATTAAACTACCGTTAATGCCATAAGACAGGCTTATTTGTTCGTCTCCGGTTTGCATTATCGGAGCAAAAGAAGTTTGTGCATGGCTGTAGTTAGCAGTAGGATAAGCATAACTGCGGGAGTGTGTTTCCGTGGCATTGTTCAACATATCCGTTTGGGCAATGTCATATTGCATTACCTTTCCCCAGTTGCCATAATTTACGGCTAATTGGTAGCTTTGTGTCTCGTTAGCGGAAATAAGTTGGTCTGTACTATCGTAAGAAAATGTTTCCGTAAAACTTTGGTTTGGCAGCCACGGGCAAGTGCTTGCTACTTGGGTAACATTGCCAACAAGGTCGTAGGTGTAATTTATTAGAGAGCCGTTGTTTGTTGCAATCTCGCTTAACCTGCGGGTGGTGTCATTGTAAGTGTATTGCGTTAAAATGCCATTGCCGTAGTCTTGGCTGGTTTTTGCACCAAATTTGTCATAAATGATATTGTCCAAGTAAGTGTAACTGCTGTTGTTGTACATTCTTTCCAGCTGTCCGCCAAGGTCATAGTCATAGTTTACTATTTCGTTGTCTGGGTAGGTAATGTTTAAAATCCTGCCCCAGCTGTCGTACTCAAACAGGGTACTTAAAGCGAGCGGAGCACTCAAGAATGGCAAAGCATAAATCCTTGTCTCCCTTGTAATTTCTCCCATATTGCCATAGGTATAGCACATGACGCCGCTTTCGTCGTAAACGCTGTCGGGCTGCCCGTAAGCATTGTAATGATAAACGGTGCTCAAAGCATCGTCATAGCTTACGCTGTCTATACGGTGTGCGGTGTAATGGTAGATGGTGGTTTTGGTTCTGTGTTGTCCGCTTTCCTGCCATCTTTGTCGGTAGGTGGAAAGGTTCATGCCGTTATAAGTGTAACTATCCCAAAGCTCACCCTCCGTGTAGGTCAGTTTTCTGCCCAAGAGGTCGTAGGTATAAATTCTTTCCCAGTCATTGGCTATACTGCTGTAAACGCGTATGTTGTCGCCTGCGGCGTTGTAGTCGAAATAGACAAATGGCTGACCGGCGGCTTTTACCGCCCAAGGCTGTCCGTTTACGTCTTTCAACTCTATGGAGGAATGATGGTTAGCGTCGGTGGTGGTGGTCTTGAACAGCATTTTGCCCAAGTGACTGCCGTCAAAACCATATAGGAAAGTGCTGCTGCTGCCGTCGGGAGCCGTCTGTACCAAAGGACGGTCCAACACATCATACACCACCGTGGCGGGAGGAATGCTGCCCGTAACAAAGGCACATGCCGTGTCGGAAAGGGCTGCCTCCGTGGGATAATAAGTTTTAATAGCTCTGCCCAAGGCGTCGTATTGCTGCAAGCCGCTCACCACCTGTTTTTCCACGCCGTTCACGGCGGCCTCCTTGCGGGTCTGCACTATGCGTCCCAAACCGTCACAATAGGTGCGGACTTTTATGCTGTTGTTCGGGTGCTGCGAGTCGTAATGCTCTGTCAATGAGGAAGCATAGGCCTTTAGGCTGTCCTTGCCGAAATAGGAAAAACGCAGGGTATAGGGTTGGTTGGCGGCTATCTCCTTAGGTCCTCTTATGGTGAGGGTTCTGCCCCAAGCGTCCAAGGTGTATTCCATGCGGTTGCCGGCACGGTCAACAACGGTACGCGGCACGCCGAACCTGTAATCATAATCCTGCATGTAGGATGCCACGCCGAAAGTGTCCGTAACAGCAGTCGGATAGGTGTTGGCAATGCTGTCGTAGGCAAAATAGGTAGTGGTGTTGGGGCTCCGCAATGCCACAATATTCCCGTAGGCATTGTATTCCATGCGGGTGCTCAGACAGTGCGTGCTGTCAAAGTAGTCGTGTATGGCGGTAATATGTCCCATAGCGTCCAAGTCCGTGGTGCGGCGGCGTAGCAAGACGTTTGCCCCGTTGCGCAAATCCACACGGCTTACTCTGTTAACGCAATAATTTCCATTATATTGTGCATGATAAAAAATATTTGCCGTAATTTTTGCCTGGTCGGTGGAGCTTTCGCTCTGGCGGACAAGGTTGCCGTAGTGGTTTTCGTATTCAAAGGTCTGTGTGCGGGTGATGGGGGCATAGTTTAAACCTTCAAAATAGCAGGTGCGGGTGGCGTTCAACTTCGGGAACACCCTTGCGGCTCCGCCGACGGTGTTCAGGGTGTCCAAGCTGATTTGGTTAGTCGTCTGCACATAACGGCGGTGCAGGCTGTCGTAAAGCACTTCTGCCAATATTTGTCC
>JAFZUH010000204.1 GCA_017618435.1 Bacteroidales bacterium
ATAATATTATATTTTTAATTGATAATTATTTATAATTAAAATTTTCCGCAAAGATAATACTTTTTTTTATACAATATATAAAAATATTCGGAAAATATTATTTTTTTTGAAAAAAAACCATTTGCGGGAAGTTCCGAAATATATTTTTTATGTAAAACCCCATTTGCGGGAAGTTCCGAAAGTCATATTTTTTGTAAAACTATATTTGCGGGATTTTCCGAAATTATATTTTTTTGTAAATCCACACTTGCGGGATTTCCCGAAATCATATTTTTTTGTAAATCCCTATTTGCGGGAAGTTCCGAAAGTATATATTTTTGAAAAACCCTATTTGCGGGAATGTCCGAAAGTGATATTTTTTGTAAAAATCTATTTGCGGAATTTACCGAAAGCGATATTTTATGTAAAAATCAATTTGCGGGAATGTCCGAAAAAAACTTTTTCAGTTGAGATATAAAAAATAAAAGATGAAAAGACCTCACCCCCAGCCCCTCTCCATTGTGGAGAGGGGAGCAGATAGAAATATTATTGTAAGGACACATTTCATGTATCCGTTTTTTTATAACACTTTCTTTGATAACCCCAAAGAAAGTGTTGCAAAGAAAAGGTCTTGCGGTAGAAACATTTTCTAAAAATGGGGAAACTTCTCGCTAAAACTGCAAACCCATTATTTATTTCATAGGATAGGTTGATTTATGTAGCAGAGATAATTTTTCAAAAATGCGGATTTCTAAATTTGTATGCCCATTCTTTCATGCAGTTTTTCCCGCTCCAAGTTTCACATTTTTTACGAAAATAACTCTAACCCGCAATTTATTATTAAAATAAAGAATATTTATCGCATATTGGCGAAGATAGTTCTATACAAAAATATTAATTCCCGCCATTCACCTATTATATATCTCGTTTTCATTATCACTTTACGAATATGAAGTCCATCTGTTTCTTGGCGAGATTTACATTCTTAACGGCAATGCGGACAGGCATACCGAGTTGGAGAATAGTCCCCGTATGCTGGCCGATATATCTGTAATTTTCCTCGTCATAATAGTAGAAGTCGTCGGTGAGAGTTTTTACGGATACCATGCCTTCGCACTTGGTGTCGTTGAGTTGTACCCAGAGCCCCCACTTGCTTACGCCGGAAATAATACCGTCAAATTGCTGCCCGACCTTGTCTTCGAGGTACAGCGATTGGAAATATTTGACTGAATTGCGTTCCGCTTCCGTTGAGCGTTGTTCCATATCGGAGCAATGTTTGCATTTTTCCTCCAAGCGGGCACTGTCAAAACTGTCGGCTCCATTCAAGTACGCTTCGAGCAAACGGTGTACCATCAAGTCGGGATACCTTCGTATAGGCGAAGTGAAATGGGTATAGCATTTGAAGCCTAATCCGTAATGTCCGATGTTATTGGTTGAATAAACAGCCCGCTGCATGGTTCTTAGCGCCAAGTTCTCTACCATATATTGAGACCCTTTGCCGCGTACCTCATCAAACAATTGGTTGATAGAATCGGTAAAGCCTTTACGCGATGATGTTCTGAGGCTATAACCCAACTTATTGATAAAAGTCGTAAACTTACCTATCTTCTCTTCCATAGGTTTGTCGTGAACGCGGTAAACAAAAGTCTTGGCTTTTTTGTCTTTGTCCGCCTTGGCGATGAGTTCAGCCACCTTGCGGTTGGCCAATAGCATAAAGTCCTCGATGAGTTTGTTGGCGTCTTTAGACTCTTTGATATATACGCCAACAGGCTTCTGGTGTTCATCTAATATAAATTTCACCTCCTCGGAGGCAAAGTTGATGGTTCCTTTCCGTATTCTCTCTTCCCGCAAAGCCTTGGCAATGGTGTCCAACATAAGTATTTCTTCGCAGTAAAGACCTTTCTTTTGTTCGATAATATCCTGTACCTGCTCGTATGAGAAACGGTAATCGGAGTTGATGACCGTTTTCCCAATCCACTGCTTATATATTTTTCCTTTTTCGTCTATTTGGAATACGGCGGAGAAGCACAATTTGTCCTCGTTGGGTCGTAGCGAACAGACTTGGTTGCACAATTTTTCCGGCAACATAGGATACGTTCTGTCTACAAGATAAACCGATGTCGCCCTGTCGTATGCCTCCTTGTCGATGGGGCTGTTTTCGCTGATGTAGTATGATACATCGGCGATGTGAACACCAATTTGGTACAACCCGTCTTTTAGTTTCTCAAACGAAATGGCATCGTCAAAGTCTTTTGCGTCTGCGGGGTCTACCGTCATGGTAAAAACGTTGCGGAAATCCTTTCTGCGTTGAATCTCAGACAGGGGTATCTCGGTGGGAATACTCTCCGCCTGTTTGCGGGCATCGGGGGAGAACTCCAAGGCGAAACTCTGGTCAATGAGAATGGCTTGCATTTCAACATTGTTGTCTCCCGGGTAACCCAGCACCTGCCTTACCTCGCCAAAAGGATTCTTTGCGTGGTCGTCCCATTCGGTAATCGCAGCCACAACCTTCTGTCCCTGCTTCGCCCCTTTGAGACATTTGTTCGGAATGAGTATATCGACAGGCATCGATGTCTCATCGGGAATGAAATATGATATGTTCTTCCCGTGTTGAATGGTGCCCACGAACAATTCCCGCTTTCTTCGCAAAACTTCTATAACCCTACCCTCCTGATGTTTGCCTCTTCGGGCGGGGAACAAATGTACTCTGACGATGTCTCCATTGAGTGCCTTGCCCAGATTGTTGGCAGCAATAAAAACATCCTCTATCTCCGCATTGTCGCTGATAAGGTAGCCCTTGCCGGTTTGCTTTATATCTATGCGGCCTTCCAATATCTTGCTCTCATCTACGGTGATGTGTATCGGGTTAAGCCTGTACTTGCCTCGATTGCCCTCTACTATCAGGTGGTTCTGATACATTTCTTCCAGCGTTTTTCTAACCAACTCTTTCTCCGATTTGTCAGAAATGCCCAACTGTGATGATATCTGCCGATAGTTATAAAACTGATACGGCGACCGCATAAATATTTCCGATATGCGATTGGTATAATAGGAATTTGAAGACACTTTGCCCGAACCAGCAACCGCCCTCCTTCTTCTTCTGTTATTTTTTTGCATAATTGAATAATGTTTGCTAATGAATAAATAGGGTTATTTCCGCTTGTCCCAACTACGGGTTCGCGACTGATAAACTACTTCGCTCCCGCCCCGCAACCTGAAACCGAGTTCGTAACTGTTGCTGTCCAACAGGCGAAGACTGAAAATCTCACAGACCTGTCTGTTGTTGTCAAACACCTGATATAAACTTTGCGGATAGTAGCCATGTTCCGCCTTGTAAATCTCTATGGAATAAACAATCTCATCTCCCCGCTTGGTCATACTACGTTGGTACGTGTTGTTTTGTGAGATTAGGAAATATGCCACCAACGCTGCTCCAAGCCCAACTATAATAATAGTCGATACGATATTCTTTATCTTCATATTTTGTTAGAATGTTGTCAATTCGTTAAACATCTCCAAAGCAAAATTATCACTCATAGACGAAATGAAAAGAATGATATTTCTGGCGAACTGCTCCTCCGTGTCCAAGCGGAAAACGATATTTTTGTTGTCTTCTATGTCGGCATAATGGCGAAGCCACTGCATAAACGATTGAATAAGTTTGGGAAAAATCTCCTGTTGCTGCCCGATGTTTTTTAGCATTCTCGCCCTGTCGCTATCATACGTCTGAAAGCAGACCTCAAATATATTCCTGATGACAACCTCCGCAAACGCCGAATAGTACTTCAACCGCTGGTGGGAATAGATATACTTGTAGTTAAATTCCTTTATCTTGTTGATGGTCTGCAAGCATTGTTGCGAAAAACAAATACCTTCCGCCGGTGTGCTATGTTGGCACAAATCGATGACAAAACTATGTATCAGAGCCGTATTGGCACTGCTGGGCATATTGTTGCCCCAATGCTGACGCCGTATCATAGACAGTTCCTCCAATTGTGCGGGTTCGAGTATCTTCAATCTGATGGCATCTTCCAAATCTCTACCTAAGTAGGATATCTTATCAGACACTTTTACCACACAACCCTCCCATGTAAAAGGGGCGAAGGCATTGGCTTTGTCTATCTCGGTCAATGGCACAACCTCCTGACGTGGAAAAAGGCTGTTCTGATCCACTTCGCCGCAATGGCAGACTATGCCGTCCCTAACGGCGTATGTTAGATTCAAGTGGCTATAATCCCCCTTTTCGTTCTGCAACAGTTCTATCCTGTCGGCGAAGAACAATCCGTTGCCCTCGTGATAAAAATGCCCGCAAGCGTACTGCCGGCACAACTTGTTGAGTATATATTCGCCGTCATGCCCGAAGGGAGCATGGCCTATATCATGACCTATGCCGATAGCCAACGCCAGTTCCGTGTTCAAACCTAAATAGCGGCAGATGGTATAACTCACAGCACAGACATGATTGACATGTTCTATACGTGTGCAAATATGGTCATTGTCGGTGGCGTGGAATACCTGCGTCTTGTGTTTGAGCCTCCTATAGGCTTTGCTGTGTAATAGCCGGTTGTAATCACGCCAAAATTCACTGCGGATTTCAAATGGCCGCCGGGAAATATCTTCTTCCCGTCTGATGCAGGCTTCCCACTTGGGATTATCTACTGTTGCCGCCTCTTTTGTAAATATATCTCTATTCATATATGATTATTCTATATCGGTTTTTGTATGTTTGAAACTCTGCAACAAGGTCTTGATTTCGCTTCGGGCTATCTGTACATCTTGGCGGTTAAACAAAAAACGTCTCCACGATATATGCGTATCCCTGAAAAAGAACACCATGGTCGCCGTACACGATACCATATATGACGCACTGTTGATAGCCGCCAGAATAGTTATGGCATCGCTCATCGGCAAGGTCTTCAATAAAGGTATAAAACACGCTCCCGCTACCGCGGTAACTGCCAACCCCAACAGCGAACATATTGTATTAATGTAGTATTTGCCAAAACCTGAAAAATAATGTGCCACCATGATATTGACCGAAAAGAATAAAATGCCCGGAGCAATAACATATAGCAACGGCTGTATCTCTCTGAACTCCTCCCCGAATATCCACGCAAAACAGACAGAAGGCAACAACAACAGCAGAACTATAAGCACCGCACTGACCATAAAGGTCATTTTGGCAAACGACAGTGTTAGGCTGGTCGCATAAGCCTTGTCTGCTTGGTGATTGGCTATCTTGGCGTATTGGACAGGAGCCAAACTGTTGGGCAATATCCACACCGACTCCGACACCTTGGTACCAACCGACAGCAATCCCACTCCTTGCGTTCCCGTACAATATTCTCCAAAATAAAATCCTAACCTGTAGTTCAACATCTGAGACAGATTGGCCACCTGAATGGTGAATCCGTATTTCAGCATCTGCTTGCATACGCCCCATAAACCACTCATGCCCGTATAGCGGACACCCTTCATGGCGGGAACTAACGTAATCGCCGCAAAGCAAACATAGCAAACCGTATATGCCCGTATGTACGCATAACAGTTATCTTGCCCCAAAACAAAAACAAACACCAATAGCAGCACCAGCAACACTATGGACGGCAAAAGTTGAAACAGATTGTAATAAAGAATATTGTCTTTGGCCAAAAATAGTTGTGTGTTCAAAAAATAGACAGATACCGACAAGGTCGCCAACAATAGATAGGGCAACATTGCGAATGGTACTCCCAATTGAAAATAACACATCACGCAACTGCCCGCAACGGCAACTATTACCGTAGAAATATATGAGACCAACAGCACCTGAAACTTATCGAACTGCACAAATGAATATACCAACGAGCCACTGCCAAACACAAACGAAAGAATATGTATAATGCTAACGTCTAATACAAACAAACTGATAACTCCCAAGCCTTCGGCGTGGAAAGAATGCGAATTTATCATCAGAATAACAAAGGCAATGAAGACACAGGCTATCTTTGTCCCGAATGTACCTATTATATGTTTCAGCATAACCTTCCTATTGGTATTAATGTGCTTCCAGCCAGTTGCGACCGGTGTTCATATCTATGGTTAAGGGTATCGGCAGATAGACGGCCGTAGTCATATTGTGTTTGACTATATCTTTCACCTTTTCCAATTCGGGTAAATAGACGTCTAAAACAAGTTCGTCATGCACCTGCAATATAATCTTGGATTGCAAGTGCTGTCTTCGCAAATCTTCAAAGACATTTACCATAGCCACTTTTATCAAATCGGCTGCCGACCCTTGTATAGGTGCATTGACGGCATTGCGTTCGTCGAAGTGCCGCAAGTTGGCATTGGCATTATTTATATTCTTCAAATAGCGTCTTCTATGCATCAAGGTTTCCACATAGCCATGTTCCCTCGCATATTCTATCTGACTGTCTATATATTTTCTTATTCGCGGATACTGGGAGAAATATTGTTCTATCAACTCGCCTGCTTCCTTGCGGGAAATATGTAATCTTTCAGACAAGCCGAATGCACTCATACCATACAATATACCAAAATTGACCGTTTTGGCTATCCGCCGTTGTGCTTTTTCCACTTTATCCGCATCAACGGCAAATATCCGTGCCGCCGTTGCCGTATGAATATCTTCTCCATTATAAAAGGCGTTCATCATACTCTCATCTTGAGCCAAAACTGCCACAATGCGTAATTCTATTTGTGAATAATCGGCTGCCAACAAGGTATAGTCTGCACCCTTGGACACAAATGCACGCCGCATCTCCTTTCCTTCTTCCGTGCGAATAGGGATATTCTGCAGATTGGGATTGCTGGAACTCAAGCGACCTGTTGCCGTCACCGCCTGATTAAACTGCCCATGCACTCTACCGTCTATCTTTGATACAAGCGTTGGAAAGCTGTCCACGTAAGTGGATTTCAATTTTGTCAGACTTCTGTAATCCAATATTTCATTAATGATTGGGTGCTTGCCGGACAGTTTTTGCAAAACCTCTTCTCCCGTTTGGTATTGTTTTGACTTAGTTAGCTTGGCATTGTTGATAATCTTCATGTGGTCAAACAGCACTTCCCCAAGTTGCTTGGGAGAAGCAATATTGAAAACCATACCCGCCATCTGATAAATATTGGCTTGTATTTTATCAATTCTTTCTTGTAGCACCTGCGAATAGGTATGTAAAAAATCCACATCAACACGTACGCCTTCTTGCTCCATATTTGCCAACACCGCCGATAAGGGCATTTCTATATCGGCGAACAAATGCAGGGCATCTTTTTCTTGCATTTGCTGCAAGAGTTTTTCTTTCAGTTGCAGATTTTTATCGACAATCTCTCCTGCGTATTTTGTCAAACTGTCTTTGTCGATGTTGCCCATACCTGTTTTTTTCACTGCCCCATCAAAGTCTAACATCTGATAGTTCAGATATAATTGGCACAAGGCTTCCATTTGGTGTCTGGATTCCGGTTCCAACACATAATGTGCCAACAATGTATCGAAGCATTTCCCTTTTATTTCAATATGACAGGTGTTTAATACCTTTATTTCTTCTTTGATATTATAAGCAACCTTTTCAATATGTTCATTGGCAAAAGCAGGGGCAAATAATTGCAAATAGTCATCTTTTTCCGTTTGGGATTGGGGTAAAATCAAACAAAAAGCCTCATCTCGCTGCCAAGCGAAAGCCAATGCCAACAAATTTGTTGTTTCTGCCGCTTGTGCGGATACACTCATAAATGAAAAGAGATTTACTTTTCGCAATTGCTCTGCCAAGTCAATTGCTTTTTCCTTATCATGTATTAATGTATAATGTTGGGTATTTTTGTCAAAGGAAGTATCAGAATCATTTGTCTCCTCGGACAAATCAAACAAAGTATTGGATTGCTTTTCCGCTTTCTCTTCCAAAACATCAAACAATGATGGATTGGCATTTGGGGCTATTGTTGTATTATGGTCAGGTAAAAAATG
>JAFZUH010000205.1 GCA_017618435.1 Bacteroidales bacterium
ATTTTATGGTAAAGTTTGCAAAGATACAATATTTTTAAACACATTCGGCAATTATATTTTATGTGCTGTAATTATTGTATAACTTTTTGAATTTATGGTGAATTTTATACCCCCTGTTTCACAATACCAATTTTTGCCCTGTCGGTAAATATGACATTTGTTACCCGATATTTTTTCTTTACAAAACGCTACAGCATCAATATTTTCAAGATTTAAGTTTTTCCTGATTCTACTTTCTCCCATTGAGGTTGTGTGTATTTTGTCAATATTTTCCAAAAGATGTTTGTTTTGTTCCATTTTTTATTTGTTATCTTCTCATTAAATAATCATAACTTTCCAAATGAATTTTTATTATAATTTTTATCGCTGAAAATCAGTTATTTTTATGTTTTTTGTTGCAAAAGTATCAAAAATTATTTGAAAAAAAAATATTTACAGAAAAAATGGTCAAATTTCACCAAAAAACGATTATCTTTGCAAGGTTAAAATCTATTATATGAATATTAATGTAAATTCAGAAATCGGCAAACTGAATGGTGTTATCTTGCATCGTCCGGGTATAGAAGTAGAACGAATGACTCCTGAAACTATGCACAAGGCTTTGTATAGTGATATTCTCAACATGGACATTGCACAACGTGAATATGCATTGTTTGAAGGGGTGCTTCAAAAAAACACAAAAGTGTTCTATGTAACAGATTTGTTGACAAACATTCTTCAGGATAATCAAATAAAAGGGCAGATAGTAGGCGATATCTGCAATATGTATCAATTAACTATCCAATCATCATTGTTGGATATGTCGGTTGAGGATTTGGCACATGTGCTGATAGAGGGATATACTATTGACAATCAACAATATATAATTCCACCTTTTTATAATTTGTTTTTCACCCGAGATGCGTCCGCAAGTGTACTCAATAGGGTAATGATAAACAAAATGAAATTTAATGCCAGAGAGAGAGAGCCCTATTTGATGCAAAAAATTTTCCAACATTATTTTCATGCTACCACATTTCAGCTATCTGATCCGGCAGTGTTTATAGAAGGAGGCGATGTTTTGATAGCCAGAGAAGATGTTTTGTTGGTAGGCAATGGATGCCGCACCTCTCGAAAAGCCATAGACGTATTGGCCGAACAACTGAAAGGCACTTCCATCAAGCATATTGTTATACAGCAATTACCGGAAAAACCTGATAGTTTTATTCATTTGGATATGGTATTTACATTTTTGGATAAAAACGCTTGCATGTGCTATCAACCTTTAATAGCACAGCCATCACAATATACCACCACCCACATGGATTTGGAAAACGGCAGAATAGAAGAGAAAAATACTGTGTTGGAAGCATTGCAATCGCTTCATTTTGATTTGCAGCCTATTTTCTGCGGTGGAACTGACCTTTGGAATCAGCAAAGAGAACAATGGCATAGCGGAGCTAATTTCTTTGTCATAGAACCCGGTAAAATAATTGGTTTTCAACGAAATACTCATACTCTACATGCCCTCCAACAGCATGGGTTTGACATAGTGGAAGCTGCAGATATAATCAGCGGAAAAGACAGTATAAATCAGCATCAACGATGTGTGGTAACATTGCCAAGCAACGAATTGCCGCACGGCGGCGGCGGAGCCCGCTGTATGACCATGCCTATCAATAGAGAAAATGTTATTTGGTAATATAAATTTAAATCATTATGATTCTAAAAAATAGAAATTTAATATCTATCACCGATTTTAGTAAAGAAGAATATTTACAAATAATTAAGATAGCGGAAGAGTTTGAAAAACAACCTGTTCAGGACATTGCCAAAGGAAAAGTAGTGGCAACCTTGTTTTTTGAACCATCAACGCGTACACGATTGAGTTTTGAAAGTGCTGCCAATCGTATGGGAGCAAGAGTCATCGGCTTTTCCGATGCCTCCAATTCAAGCACGGCAAAAGGCGAAAGCCTTGCCGATACCATCAGAACGGTGAGTTGCTATGCGGACATTATCGTAATGAGACACCCTATAGAAGGTGCTGCAAGATTGGCAAGCGAAGTGGCTACCGTACCCGTTATCAACGCCGGCGATGGTGCCAACCAACACCCGACACAATGTATGTTGGATTTGTATTCCATACAAAAAACACAAGGGTCTTTGGACAATCTGAACATTGCCATGGTGGGTGATTTGAAATACGGACGTACCGTACATTCTTTGGTGGAAGCCATGTGCAATTTCAATACGACTTTCCATTTGATCTCACCCGATAGCCTGAAATTGCCTTCTGCAGTGAAAATGCACATCAAAAAACGCAATCTTACCTATTTCCAATATACCGAAATACAAGAGGCTATTGACAAAGTGGATATTTTATATATGACACGTGTGCAAAGAGAACGGTTTTTGGATATTCAGGATTATGAAAAAGTGAAAAATTCATACATTTTGGATAAATCAATGCTCAAAAAGGTGAAACCGAATATGAAAGTACTTCACCCTCTACCGCGTGTAAATGAAATTGCAACCAATGTGGACAGCATGCCTCAGGCTTATTATTTCCAACAGGCACAAAACGGAGTATATGTCCGTCAGGCTTTGATTGCCGCCATTCTTGGTTTGAAATAAAAAAATGTTCAACAAAAAAAACAATAAATACCATGAGCAAAAAAGAATTAGTGGTTTCTGCCATTAAAAACGGAACTGTTATAGACCATATTCCTGCTGATATGTTATTCCAAGTTGCCAAGACTTTGAACTTAACTTCTTGTAAGACACAAGTGTTGTTGGCAAACAATCTGGATAGTGAAAAATTGGGCAAAAAAGGGATTATAAAATGTCAAGACAAGTTTTTTGAACAAGATGACATCAATAAAATAGCCCTGATGGCTCCTACGGCAACATTGATTACAATTAAAGATTATGAAATTGTAGAAAAAATATCAATAGGGATTCCAAACTATATTGAAGGAACGGTAAAATGTTTTAATCCGAAATGTATTACCAATGTTGAAAATGTGATGACAAAATTCAACGTGATAGACAAGTCGGAATTGAAACTGCAATGTTGCTATTGCCAAAAAATCACAAAAAAAGACACATTGAGTTTCTTATAAAAAAGGAAGCAAAATATTAAAAGGCAAAGAAAGTTGGAATTTTCTTTGCCTTTTTTTTAATGTCATCTATCTTTTTGAAAGTTCTTCTTCAAGCAGTGCATAGATATATCCTGCAAAATTTCAAGTTGGAAAGTTATAA
>JAFZUH010000206.1 GCA_017618435.1 Bacteroidales bacterium
TATATGTTCCGACTTTGACAACTTGCATTTCTATGTCCATCTTGTTCAATAAATTTTTGAAAAACAAGATAGAAGAAGACAGACCTTGCAATAAAAACATGCCTTCCGGATTGAAAAAGACTTTGTCTGATACCGATGCCAAATAGTAGGCTCCTTGAGAATAAATATCACCATAAGCGTACACGAATTTTTCTGATTCTTTAAAATCTGCCAAGGCATCGCGTATTTCTTCCAAAGTGGCGACAGAAGCGTTCATTTTGTCCAATTTCAAGGAAATCCCGACTATATTTTCATCGTTTTTGGCTTTTTTTATGTTATCTACAATGGTTTTCAAGCCGATTTCTTTGGTGGAGCCAAAGCCATTGCCCATATATTTTTCAAAGGGATTGTCCACTGAACGTTCAACAATGTTCCCTTCTAAATTTAAAACAAGCAGTGTGTTGGATTTTACATCAACGCTTTGGGTGGAACTCAATCCGACCATTCCAATGATAAATATTAAAAATAAAACAAATACAATAATTTGAAATAAGAATAAGCCTACTACGGTAGCGAAGGCCATTTTGAAAAATTGTTTCATAATGATGTTTTTATATGGACAGTGATTATTTTCTCATTTCACGCATATTGGTAAAATTGATATTTAGCCGTAGCGTTATAACGTGATGGTTTCTGTGGGTGAAAGGTTCCCAAATACTTTGTTCTGTTTTTTTTGCAAACTCCCTATTAAAGGTATTGTAAAAAGTACCTATACTGAATCCGTAGGTAATGGAGCCTATAACACGTTGCACCTCCTTGGTACGATTGCGGTATTTGGCGGGAAAAGTAAAGCCTATTTCCGGACGAACATAAAAATTGGCACTTGCTTCATTGTACAAATAGTCCGAACGTTGGGTTCTGGGGGCATAGACAATTTGCAGGGCTATCCCGTAAATAAAAGGGTTTAGGTCTACATTGCCGATAAAACTGCAATGAAAGGTTCCGCTTAAACTGTGAATAAAATAATCTTGCCGTTTGTCAATGCATAATCCTAAAGAATAAACAACAGATTGTTGCATAAAACGGTTGCCTACGCCATAATATTGGGTGGCAGTATAACCAACGCCGATAGCCACAGTCGGTTGGAATGGCTTGAAATTGTCAGGAGCAAATCCAAATGCTTGTATGGTTAAGCCATGACGTATGACAGCCATACTTTTCCCTAAACTTGAAAAGTTGTTTTTGTGATTACGGCGATTAATTTGACCTAATCCGTTTTGGGGAATCAGCAAAACGGCTGCCAATGCCAATACAATAAGCCATGATATAGTATGAACTCGTTTAATTTCAATTCTATTCATATAAAATAATAAATAATAATCCAATTTGCAAAGATAATAAAAAAAACTAAAATCTATTATAATAATTGCTTTTATTTTTTTGTACTCTTTCATTTTGTATGAAAATAAATTGTATCTTTGCAAAAATTTAAACGTAAAGAGATGAAAAAGGTAAATGTATTATTAGCATTATTGATAGCAAGTTCTTTGTTTTTAGGTGTTAATGCCCAATCAAAACTTAAATTGGCTCATGTGAGTTCATCGGAATTGATGAAAATAATGCCGGGCGTGGATACGGTTCAAAAGGCTTTGGAAAGTTATTATACGCAATTGGAAGACGAAGTAAAGGCGATGGTTGCGGAATATCAACAAAAAGTTGCCGATTTTCAGGACAAATTGCCGACAATGAGTCAGAGTTTGCAAAAGGTAAAAACAGAAGAAATACAAGATTTGCAAACCCGTATTCAAAGATTTCAA
>JAFZUH010000207.1 GCA_017618435.1 Bacteroidales bacterium
CTTGCGATAGGAATATTTGCCGAGTTTTTCAAATCCCATTCCAATAAAGTGGATTCATCATCTTTGTCAAAAGAACGAATTAGTGTTCCGTTCAAAGTGTAAATCTTGATTTTACAACTCTTCGGCAAGTTTACCAATTTCACTCTTGTGTCAATTTGAGATGTTTCATAACCTCCTACTGCAACACCATAATATGGATTTGGAACAACATATACAGAGTCCATTTGAGCCTCTGCTATGGATTGTTGATTATATTCTGTTGCAATATTTTTAGTCGCGAATTTATACAATGGCAAATTATTATTGGTAGGATTCTGAACACCGCTATTGTTTACAGATGACCATCTTTGATAAGGACGACTTACTCTCAAATGATAAACAACTTCTGTACCCTGTTGTATTTCTCTCATATTATATGGCATTCCAACCCACATGGCATTTTTGTAAATACTGTTTTTCAATATATTTCTACGATTACCCAATGCCATTGTTGAAACATTATTCAATTGTTGATACAACCATGCACCTTCATCATATCCGGGACAAACATATTGTTGGTTTACAATTTGATAATCATAACCGCTGGTTGTTTTCTGATACAAATTTCTGTGTCCCATAATATAAACATAATGACCGCCACCTGCTATCCAACCGATACTATTATCATGAGTGATATATCTACCTGGATTGAATATCATATCCGTACCATAGAAACCTTCACCGCCTCTACGGGAATCCTCTCCAAACATCATATTCAAACGTTCACCTGTTTCAACACAGATAGCATATCCTGGGAACCAACTCATACCATAACCCGTACCATCAGGTTTTCCATCTTTGCCTACAGATAGGCTCTTACGCAAATCATGACGTCTTGCTTTACCAATAGTTGCATTGGAGTCTGACCCTATTTCTACAACAGGACATCTTGTCCACAAACTAGTATCAGATGTCAAAACTATATCCACACTATACAATTCTGTCATAGTTGGGAACATTGTTTCAAATGGGTTTTTGTTTACTCTTACACTATCATAGCCTACTCCCTCCGGACTTTCAAAACCGAAACCGGGACCATTGTCATAAATGGAGGTAAGAGCGTAAGGTGCCCACATGCCATTCAATAACGAACCGAAGTTTTTGTCTCTATCTAACCAGCAGGTATATGTTGAAGCTCCACCTTTGGTTACTCCTGAAGCATCCGAATTGGTCAACGCAAAATAATAATCCTCATTACGTGCTTGTGCATAAGTTTGATTGCTCAATGCCCAATCGCCATCACGGGTTTGTCCTGCACGTACCCAATTGTAAAGTCCTTCTCCATCTGCATCAGGGAAGAAAGAAACAAAGGCCGTACCTGTTATTGATGCTGTTGATTTCAATGCCTCTACTGTAGAATATAAATAATATGCGGCATTGTTACCTGCACTATTTACATAATCGGCAAGCGGTTTAAATTTAGCATTATTAATAGTGATGGAAATTCCTAAATCAAGGAATAGCTGTTCGTTTTGAACAGATATTGCTTGTTCTGATTCTACGATAGTATCAACACCTTCTGCCGTAGTATATTCAAGTCTCCATCTTGTATCATCTGTAACGGCTGTTACAGAACCATCTTCATTATAAAAACGAACGATATAGTCAGAACCATGTACTTGCAATGGGTCTATTACTTTCACACCAATAGGACCTGCATTGATTTCAAATATCAAACTATCTGCTTTTCCGTTAGCCAATATTTCATTTAGTGTTTGCTGGGTCAGATAAACAGCATTACCACCATTACCCTGACCTTCCAATTGTGTAATTTGAGGTTGGGTGCCATATACTGAATTGGCAACTGTTCCATTGTTTTCTATGGCTGTTTTGTGAGGAATGCAAGTGTATAATCTAACATTTTTATTTCCTGACAAATATGGAGTTTTTTGACCGAACAAACCGTCTTGGTTATCTGCACTTGTGGAATATTGTTCATAATTATTATAAGCATACGCTACAGCCATATAATAATATTTCTGATTATTTACCAAAGCGGTTCCACCGAACAAATCGGTTGTCAATTCAAACGAATGCACAATACCCGCATCTGCCCCTTCCACTTTAAGTTTCGGCACCTCTGTACCGACAGCAGCAGAATATTCATAATTGATAATTGTTGCAACTCCATTTTTAATATCGCATTGATAAGCAAGTCTTGCTTTGGTATTGTCGTCTAATTCAGCAGCACCGACAGAAGCATCTAACAATTGATATATTTGATACCCTTCAAATCTGAAATATCTGTCATAAGTAATGGTATCGTTTATTTCTATTGCTCTTGTTACAATCGTATCAAAAACATGATAAACCAATGAATCCATACCATGTATATCTGACAAAGTGTCAATATGTACTGCTTGAATTGTATCTAATTCTGTTTGAATGGAAGATTTTACCCTATATTTTGGAATAGAAGGATCTTCTTCTGCATAGGCTTCGTTAAAGTTACTGGAACTATGAGAATTGGAAATGTAACAAATTAAACTTTTATCCATTTCTTGGAATACCAAATCCGGAGCATCTGGACCATCAATAACCTTGAAGCAACTTTCAAACAAAATTTGTGCTTTATCGTCTGCTGCTTTCAATAATACAACAGATGCCCAAGGGGTTCCTGTCGCTCTTGCCCATGGAATACCTACTGTA
>JAFZUH010000208.1 GCA_017618435.1 Bacteroidales bacterium
AGAAGCAAAACCATCAAAAGCACCGACAAGAAGAGGCATTTCCAGAGAGATTTTAAACAATCTTTTGGGCCGGATTTTAGAAGAAGACAATCTTGATGATGACGATGATGAATTTGATGATGATGACAGAATATAAAACGGATTGTTACAGATAAAATTTGTATCTTTGTAGAATTGGTATAAAAAAATAAGAATAAGAAAAAATATAAAAGATAATATTATGAGCGGAATATTGTTGGAGATAGAGCCAGATGTTACAGAAGTCAAAAAAAAGGACAAAACAATTATTAAGATTATAGGTGTTGGCGGTGGCGGTTGCAATGCTGTAAGACACATGTACAACAAAGGAATAAAAGATGTGGATTATATTGTTTGCAATACCGACAAACAAGCCTTGGATGATAGTCCTATTCCTGTAAAAATTCAATTGGGAGAGGGCTTGGGAGCAGGGGCTGTTCCCGATGTTGCCCGTGAGGCGGCACTTGAAAAGGAAGAAGAAATAAAAGCGGTTATCGAAGGTGCAAACATGGTTTTTGTTACCGCCGGCATGGGCGGTGGTACCGGTACCGGAGCCTCCCCTATTGTGGCCAGCATTGCCAAAGAAATGGGTATTTTGACAGTGGGTATTGTAACTTTCCCTTTTGATTTTGAAAAAGATGAAAAATTTACCTCCGCAAGAAACGGAATACGTGAATTGCAAGAAAATGTCGATGCTCTTTTGGTCATAAAAAACCAATCTTTGGTATCCTATTATCCTGATTTGAAATTGAGCAATGCTTTTGCTAAAGCCGATGATATTTTGTTGATTGCAGCCAAGAGTATTGCTGAACTTATTACTTCTTCAGCCAATATAAACATAGACTTTAGAGATGTGGACACTATTTTGAGAAATAGCGGTACCGCTATTATTGGCAGCGGAAGAGCCTCTGGAGAAAACAGAGCCATGGATGCGGTTGCCCAAGCAATAGAAAGTCCGCTTTTAGATAACAACTCCGTATATGGGGCTGAAAAAATGTTGCTGTTTGTTTCTTACAGTTCAGAATATGAGATATTGGTCAGTGAATTGGAAACCATAACAAATGAATTGGATGCAAAGACTTGCGGAATGAAGGAAAAATTCATTTGGGGTTGCGGTTATGACGAATCTTTGGGTGCTGATTTGCAGGTTACAATTATTGCAACAGGTTTGCACAATTCTTGTCCCGATGTGCCAATAAACAAGATACATATAAACGGAGAACCGATACAACCCAAAGAGGAGCCAACAATTGCGGAACAACAGGACAACAGACCTGAAATAAAACACGAATATGAACAGAAACCTGTCAATCAGAAAATAACGAATGATACTTTGCGAAGTTTGGACCAAGATAAAATGAATGAATATGACAATTCTGTTCGCGAAGCCATGCGTGAAAGAATAAATCACAGAAATCCAGATTCTATTTCTGATTATAAAACCACGGAAAATGGTTTGGAGTGTCAGCCTGCCTATCTGAAACACGTTGTGGATTAAGGTTCAATCGTTTGCAGATTCGCCTATTATGAATAGATATAAATTCTATCATAAATATCCCTGCTGTAATAGCGGGGATATTTTCTTTTGGCGTTGTTTTCAGATTATCCATTCCTATTTGCATTAGCATAGAAAAAAATATGTTTTTTTGATTTTCGTTTTATAAAAAGTTATACTTTTGCAGAAATGAAATTATAAAATACAAATGAATATGAAACAAGTAAATGTAAAGTTTTTGATGGTAACAGTTATGGTTGTGGGTTTAATGGTTTCGTCTTGCAGCAGTTTGAACCAAGCCGCTTCGAGCATATCAACAAATTCACAAGCCTATTTGTCAGGTAAGGGTTTTGGAACATCTTTAGCTTCATTGTACACTGCGTACAAGTCGGCAGGAAAGTTGGATTTGAACAATGCAAACAATTTGTTGAATTTGGCAACGTTGGCAACAAATGCTGCAGCCATTAAAGGAAACTTGAAAAATACTGCTTTTTATAAAGATTTTGCAGCAGGTGCCGTAGGTTCAACCGCAATGATTACAAATTCAAATGTAAACACTCTTATTAATACTGTTGCGGGCTTGGATCTTAATTCTTTGGTATCCAATACCAAAAATAATGTAAATAATGCTACAACAACTTCGACCACCAATGCTTTGATTTCTGTATTGAATACCTTGGCTAAATAGTCGGTGTTAAAATAGACAAATTGATAAAGAGCCACAATTACATTGTGGCTCTTTTGTTGTTGGGATTATTGTAGGGCTGCCATGGTATGACAGCCCTACAATATATTATTTCCCCAAAAATCCTCCCCGCTCCACATTGGAGAGGGGTTTGGGGGTGAGGTAAATTTTTCATTATAAAAAAAGAGCCGCAATAAATTGCGGCTCTACAATATTTGAAAACAATTTATTTATTACTTCGTTACAACAACTTTTTTGTTGTACAGTTTGCCGTCTGACAGTCTTATCAGCAGATTGTAAACGCCCGATGACAAGGTTTCCAAACACATTGCAGCCCTCTGGCTGTTCACTACCTGACGTTTGATACAACTGCCCAACATATTGTACAAACTCATTTGCTCTATTTCTACTCCCTCACCTTGAACGTTTATCTCAAACATATCCTTGGCAGGTTGCGGATAGATATTGATTGTCGGTTCTGATGAAACTGCATTTTCACATTTCACCGCTATCGGTGCAAACACTTCCGTTTGTCCGTCTATGTCCGTTTGTCTCAATCGGTAATACATCATACCATCATTTGTATTGATATGATAACTGTATTGCTGTCTCTGCGATGTCGTACCTGCTCCAGATATTGTTGCAACAGGTTCGTAATTGACAGCATCGCGGCTTGCCTCTATGGTGAAATAATCGTTGTTGGTTTCCGTCATCGTCTCCCAATTAAAGGTTGTTACTCCGTTTTGACAGGAACCTACAAAGGACAACAATTCTATTGGCAAACTATAATCCTGCCATTTTACGGCTCCCAAATCATCACCAGAACCGGCTTTTCTGTTATTAGCCATCACAGGTGCCGGATTGACAGGATAGCCGCCTGCTTCCGTATGACCTGTGCTTGTAAACTCTCCTGTAACAGATGTCAGGTCATTAAAGAATCTTCCAGCATTATTGATGGGGTCATTTTCGCTGAAATCAACTTTAGCAAACAAGTCATCTTCACGCATACCGTAAACAGTGGTATTGTTGGCTCCGTAAGCAGGATAAGCAGTAGCACTTCTTACACAATAAACGCCAACCGATGATGTGTCCGCAAAGGTTTCCACAAAATGAATGTTGTTGCGGCTCATCACATACACGTTATTTTCATTGCTGCTAACGGTATTGCCGATTATCTTCATATTACCGCCGACTTTCACTATCTTGGTTGCGGCATAATCGCCTGCATTCTGGCTGTCGTTCACATAAACCCCGCCGCCTTTTGTCCCGGCTGTATTATTGACAATATAGGTATTCCGCAAATCCAAAGCAGCAATATTGGTATAGATACCGCCACCTGCAGTTGAAGCCGCATTGTAAGCGATAGATGGTGCAACGGTAAAGGTTACCGTACCTCCTGCAATATACATACCCGCTCCGTTAGCGGCTCTATTGGCATTGCCGGAACTGCCTATCATACTTGCTGTCGTGTTAAAGGTCAGACCGCCTCCATTGAGATAAATGGCTCCACCGTTGCCCGTTGCCGTATCGTTTTCAAAAGTAGCATTGTTAAGCGTTGTTGTGTTGGCATATATATAAATACCGCCACCACTGGCTGCCTTGTTGTTACTGATGATTGTTCCCGAAGCAAAACTTATTGTTCTTCTTGTATAAACACCTCCACCATTGGTTGTAGCTGTGTTGTGTGAAATTTTAGGTGCCTTACTAACGGTTATTGTACCACCATAGGCGTATAAACCGCCACCGTTTTTCGCTGTATTTCTATTCGCCCAAGAACCACCTATGGTGCTTTGACCCGTTACAAATTTAAGTGTACCGCTGGAAACATAAATACCGCCACCATTGTTCGTAGCCTTATTCTTGGTTATACTTATTTTATTAAGCGAGGTCGTTCCTGTCTTTACATATAAACCTCCTCCACTCGTTGTAGCGGTATCGCCTGTCAAAACCAATTTTGCAGATCCGGCAGTAAAACTTGCATTTGTATATAAACCGCCACCATTGGCTGCCTTGTTGTATGAAAGGGTCAAAGCAGATGTAAGGGTTGGTGTACCGCCTCCAAAATACACACCACCGCCATTGCCACTTGCGGTATTATAACTTATGGTTTGAGCAACAGAAGTTGTACACTTTCCCCCTGCCATATACAAACCAGCCCCATCAACTGCCGTATTTCTGTCTGTCCACGCTCCGCCTATAGTGCTGGCATTGGAAGCAAAGGTTAATGTTCCATCGTTGAGATAAATGGCTCCGCCATTGGTTGTGGCTTCATTCTTTGTTATACTTGTCGCATTCAAGGTAGTGGTGCCTGC
>JAFZUH010000209.1 GCA_017618435.1 Bacteroidales bacterium
AATAAGGCAACAACTTTTTTCATACATTTAACGTATTATTTACATTGCAAAGATAAACATTATTTTAAATACAAATGTAAAAAATCAAATTCTTTTTTTATAAATGGGTCTGTCTAATCTAATATCTAAAAATATTGTATCTTTGCAAATGTATTTAACATAAAAACAACAGAGTATGAAAAATGGTTTATTAGTTTTGGCAATTTTTTGCCTTGCAATGGTTCAGACTGCTTTTTCGCAGGACATCAATTTAAAATTTACGGGTGCAACAAACAATGGAAAATATGTGCAGTTGGATTCTGTAAAAGTAGAAAACATCAGCCGTTCGTGGACAGAAACGCTTTACTATCCCGATACGGTCTTAACGCTGACCAATACAACAAGTATCAGCGATATGGGAAACAATACTGTTTCAGCATGTTTGTCGTATCCCAATCCTTTCAACGGAACAAGCAACATAGCACTCGCTTTGCCTCAAAGCGGAAATGTGTCTTTGCAAGTATATAACATTGCAGGACAGCAAATATTGGCAAAAAATCTGTACATGGAATCAGGCGAAAATCATTTGGAAATAAGTCTGCAGCACCCACAGGTTTATTTGTTGGTTGCCCATACTGCCAACGGTCGTTTTGTTCAGAAGCTTATCAATACCGGTCATTCCAGCGGGAATAACATTGCTTATAATGGCACTTTGCCAAACCAAGAAAAATCACAAGTTAAAAAACAAAAACTATTATCAACAAAAGATTTCCAACCCGAAGACACGTTAAAAATTGTGGGCTATATTACCCATAACGGGAATCCGCTTGTTAGTCAAGAGATATTGCAGGCACAAACGGCAAGTGAGGATTTTACATTATATTTCACCTTGCCGGGCAATAGTTTTTCGGTAAGCGATACAACCCGTATTATTTTCTCTCCGGGCAATCTGCAATGGAGTGCCACCAATGGCGGTTCCACGCCTACAACCCATGCTGTGGCAGGTGGCGGCACCGCTGAAGGCACATGGCGTTTTGCTTCCAATCAATGGGATACTATCGGGGCAAACAATCAATATTGTTCCGATTCATATTCCGGGTGGATAGATTTGTTCGGTTGGGGAACCAGCGGGTATGACAACAAATATCCATATATGACCAGCACCATGTATTCCGATTATGGTGAAGACACCGCTGATATTACAGGTACTAACGCCGATTGGGGAACTTACAATGCCATTTATAATCCCCAAACCCAAACAACCGATGCACCGGGTATGTGGCGTACGCTAACCAAAAACGAATGGACATATCTGATAAATACCCGCAGTACAACTTCAGGCATACGTTATGCCAAAGCGGTTGTCAATGGAGTAAACGGCTTAATAATTGTTCCGGACAATTGGGAGTCATCCATATATGCATTAGATAGTACCAATATGCCAAAGGCTACTTATGCCTCAAATACTATCAATAGTATAGACTGGATAAATATAGAAGACGCTGGAGCCGTATTTTTACCTGCCGCCGGTTGCCGCAATGGAACTTCAGCCCGCGTTGTCGGAACACATGGGTACTATTGGTCAGGCTCGTATGACAATTATATTTTTACACATGGCGTATACTTTAACCCAAGTGATTTTTCGCCGTCAAGCACATCTTACCCTCGTCCCCTCGCTATGGCAGTACGACTTGTCCGCTCCGCTCAATAAATTATAAGAACTAAAGCAAACAAATGATATACCAACAAAGCCGATATGACATATCGGCTTTGTTATTTTATTTTTCCTATACATAATTTGCCGTTTCAAAGTTTTATGCTATCTTTGCAAATTGAATATAGAGTCTGCCTTTACTGAATTAACATAGTTTATGACTTTTGAAGAATCATATATAAACCATATAATTTGTGGAGATTGCCTTGAGACGATGAAATCAATGCCGGATAAGTGTGTTGATTTGATTGTTACCTCCCCTCCCTATAATCTGAAAAACTCCACAGGGAACGGAATGAAACCTTGCACCAAAAGCGGGAAATGGGCTGGTGCTGCCTTACAAAACGGATATTCTCATTATGATGACAATATGCCAATAGAAGAATATAATAAATGGCAACATGATTGTTTAATGGAAATGTGGCGATTATTACGCAATGATGGAGCAATTTTTTATAATCACAAATGGAGGGTGCAAGCAGGATTATTACAAGACAGAAATGAAATAGTAAAAGATTTGCCCGTTCGTCAAATAATCATTTGGAGAAGAAAAGGTGGTATAAATTTTAACCCCGGATATTTTTTACCCACCTACGAAGTTATTTATTTAATTGCTAAATCAGATTTCAAATTAGTACCAAAAGCAAATGCAGTAGGCGATGTGTGGGAATTTACACAAGAAATGAAAAATGCCCATCCTGCACCATTTCCTGTTGCCTTGATAGATAGAATAATATCCTCAACCTCTGCTCAAATTGTTTTGGACCCCTTTATGGGAAGCGGAACCACCGCTGTTTCTGCAATTAAAAACAACAGACAATATATTGGAATAGAATTATCTCCAGATTATTGCAAAATGGCAGAAGATAGAATCAATGGGTATATTCCCAATAAAAAAGACAGCGTAAAACAAACGGAATTTATTTTTGATTATGAATAATATCAAGACTTGGACCAAACCAAAACTTATTGCAGAATTAAAAAAAATAGAGGCAATGGGATGGATAGAAAATTACCGCGGTAAAAACGATGGAGCTGTCGGTAATATTTTGGAAGACCTTCTTGGTATTAAAGAAAATAACTTACCAATTCCCAATGCTGCAGAATGGGAATTAAAATCGCAACGCGGAAATACAAGTTCTCTAACAACAATATTTCATAGTGAACCTTCACCAAGGGCAATACGGTTTATTCCACAATTATTGTTACCTTGTTATGGTTGGGAACACAAACAAGCGGGGAAAAAATATCCAAGTACAGAAATGAGTTTTCGGCAAACCATTCATGCAGGTACTTATAGCGACAGAGGTTTTATTGTTAAAATAGATAAAAAAGAAGAAAAAATCAAAATCTCATTCAATGCCCAAAAAGTTGCAACTAAACATAATTTATGGCTTAATAGAATCAAGAAAGATGTTGGCATAAAAGAACTTGCACCTCAACCCTATTGGGGATTTGACGATTTAGCAAGTACAGCGGGAACAAAGTTGTTGAATTGCTTTTATGTTCAAGCTGAAGTAAAAAAAATAAATGGTAAAGAATATTTTCATTACAATAAAGTTCTTATGTTGCAGAAATTCAACTTTGAGAATTTTTTAGAAGAACTGAAAAACGGCAATATTCTTATTGATTTTGATGCACGTACAGGACATAATCACGGTACAAAATTTAGAATGCGAAAAAATTGCTTGCCGAAATTATACAAAAAAGTTACTACAATTTTATAAGTCATTTTCAAAAGAGGAACATTTTAAGACAGATAAATACAAATATTGATAGTTCCATGTTCAACTAATTACTATCTTTATTTATGCTATCTTTGCAAATATGGAAAACAATCAACAACAAGAAACAATTTGTGCAATATCCACTCCCATGGCCAAGGGGGCTATTGCCATTATACGCATATCGGGCAAAGATGCCTTAACTTTGGCAAGCCAAATATTTCGTACTCACACCGCTAACATTCAAGCCAGAAAAGCCTATTTCGGACATATCTTTGATGGAGAGGATATTTTGGACGATGTACTGCTCACCTATTTCCAAGCCCCCCACTCTTTTACGGGCGAAGATATGGTAGAAATAAGCACACATGGTTCACTTTATATTCAAGAAAGACTTATTGCCCTACTGATAGAAGCTGGTTGCCGCTTGGCTACTCCGGGAGAATTTACCCAAAGGGCTTTTTTGAATGGCAAATTGGATTTGTCGCAAGCCGAAGCCATTGCCGACCTCATTGCCTCACAATCAAAAGCAGCCCACCATTTGGCTATGAACAACCTCCGCGGACAAGTATCAAAAAAAATAGCCCTATTGAGAGACAAACTGATACATTTTTCCGCTTTAATGGAGTTGGAACTTGATTTTTCGGAAGAAGATGTTGAATTTGCCGACCGGAAACAATTTTCCGATTTATTAGATGATATAGAAACAGAAATAGTCAAACTATTGCAATCTTTCCAAAGCGGCAATGCTATTAAAAAAGGTATGGCTGTCGCCATTGTGGGCAAACCCAATGTTGGAAAATCCACTTTGCTCAACGCTTTGCTAAAAGAAGAAAGGGCAATTGTTTCAGATATTTCTGGTACCACTCGCGACACCATAGAAGACACCATACAATTAAACGGATTTTTGTTCCGTTTTGTAGATACTGCCGGCATACGTGAAAATGCCGATGTAATAGAACAATTGGGCATACAACGGAGTTTCAATGCCATTGAAAATGCGATGATTATTCTTTGGGTGGTGGACAAATGGACACCTCAAGACCTGCAAGAACAATATCAATCATTGTTTGCCCAAACAAACCTAAGCGACAAAAAGAAATTTTTGCTCCTCAACAAAATTGACACCGCTCAAGAACAAACCGGAAATATTGTTTTTGAAGATTTCAGCACATTGCCCATTTCCGCAAAAAACAATGTAAATATATCCGCCTTGGAACAACAATTGTCAACCTATGCCCAATCGTGCTACGAAAGCCATGAAACAATGATTTCCAACTTACGGCACTATCATGCTTTTGAAAATGCCTTACAGGCATTGCGTCAAGCCAAAGACAGTTTCAGCAACGGATTGTCCAACGATTTGATTGCAGTGGATATTAGACAAACATTATATTTTCTTTCGGAAATTGTAGGCGAAGTCAGCAATGAAGATATTTTATCTGAAATATTTTCCAAATTCTGCATTGGCAAATAAGCACATCGTTTACAGTCAAAAAATGTTCATATCTTGTTAATTGTTTTGTTGAAAACAAATATATTACTGATTTGTCGGTTATTGTATCTCTTTTTATGTAAAAATACATCAAGTTAATTTTTTTGAATATAAAAATATTGTACTTTTGTAAATATTTCATTTCGGTTCTTTCTTATTGAAAAACAGAATGCAACCTAATTTATATAAAATAAATTTTGATTTATCATGGAATTAAGTGAACAAGAAATTATAAGACGGGAAAAATTACAAGCGTTCAACAATTTAGGTGTAAATGCCTACCCTGCTGCTCTTTATCCTGTAAACGCATACGCAAAAGATATTTTGGAACAATTTCCAAAAGACAATTCTTTGTTTCAATCCGTTTGCGTAGCAGGAAGAATTATGAGCCAACGTATTATGGGAGCAGTAGCATTTTACGAACTTCAAGATAATACAGGACGAATTCAAATCTATGCCAAACGAGACGACCTTTGTCCTACAGAAGATAAGACTTTGTATAACAGCATTTTCAAAAAGTTAGACATTGGAGATATTATCGGCGTGGAAGGCTTTGTGTTTACAACCCAAATGGGCGAAATAACTATACATGTAAAGAATTTTACTTTGTTGTCCAAATCTTTACGTCCATTGCCCATTGTAAAACAAACAGAAGACAAAGTTTACGATGCCTTTACCGACCCCGAACAACGCTATCGTATGCGTTATTTGGATTTGATTGTGAATCCATCTGTAAAACAGACATTTATACAACGTACCCAAATCATCAATATCATTAGAAATTATTACAACAGCAAAGGCTATCTTGAAGTTGAAACTCCTGTTTTACAACCTATTCCGGGAGGTGCCGCCGCTCGTCCGTTTGTTACTCATCATAACACTTTGGATATTCCTTTATATCTGAGAATTGCCAATGAGTTGTATTTAAAACGTCTTATTGTCGGCGGTTTTGACGGAGTGTACGAATTTAGCCGCAACTTCCGCAACGAAGGTATGGACAGAACACACAATCCTGAATTTACCTGCATGGAAGTGTATGTGGCCTACAAAGACTATTATTGGATGATGGATTCCGTTGAAGAACTATTGGAAAAAATAGCCATAGAACTACACGGCACCACCAAAGTGAAAATCGGAGACCATGAAGTGGATTTCAAGCGTCCTTTCAAACGCATTACCATGATTGACGCCATCAAAGAACATACAGGCATTGACATTACAGGCTTTGATGAAGAACAATTGAGAGCAACTTGCAAACAACTTAATGTTGATGTGAATGAAACAATGGGTGTCGGTAAAATGATAGATGAAATCTTCGGAGAACACTGCGAAAAGAAATACATTCAACCAACATTCATCACAGACTATCCTATTGAAATGTCTCCTTTGTGCAAACGCCATCGCAACAATCCGTCTCTAACAGAACGTTTTGAACTCATGGTCAACGGAAAAGAATTGGCAAATGCCTATTCTGAATTGAATGACCCCATAGATCAACGCTATCGTTTTGAAGAACAATTGCGATTGAGCGAAAAAGGTGATGACGAAGCCATGTATATTGACCAAGATTTTCTACGTGCCATGGAATATGGTATGCCTCCAACCTCCGGTATGGGTATCGGGATAGACAGACTTGTGATGTTTATGACCAACTCTCCTTCCATACAAGATGTTTTGTTTTTCCCGCAAATGCGTCCTGAAAAGAAAGTTGAAACAAGTTCCGATGAAGATTTTGTCAATCACGGTGTCCCCCAAGAATGGATACCCGTATTGCGACAAGCAGGCATTCAAACCATCAACGAATTGAAACAAGCCACCGATACCAAACTATTCAACACCTTGAACGGTTTGCGGAAGAAAAACAAACTAAACATCAATCCGCTACAATTGGAAGAGGTGCGTACTTGGATCAATAACAAATAATTTTTATGGCAGAGAAATCGTCAAAAAAGAATATTCCCGACAACGATTTGACAGACTTGTATCTGCATGGACGGGTATTGCCTCAGGCTTTGGAATTTGAAGAAGCCTTGTTGGGGGCTATGATGTTGGAACAGAATGCCACAGGACAAGTTATTGATAAACTATACCCTGAAATATTCTATAAAAAGGCTCATCAAATTATTTTCAAAGCCATCTATCATATTTACGAAAGCGGAACACCTGTTGATTTGTTGTCTGTAACGGAATATCTTAGAAAACATAAACTTTTGGAAGAAATCGGTGGTGCCTATACTCTTGCCCGTTTAACACAAAACGTGCGTTCTTCAGCCAATATAGAGTACTATGCCCGCATTGTTTCGGAAAAAAACATTTTAAGACAACTTATCTCCATTTCTACAAATGTTATTGATGATGCTTTTGAAGACAGAAAAGATGTGTTGGAACTTTTAGATGAAGCCGAAACGGGACTATTCAACATTGCCGAGAAAAATTTCAACCGCAGTGGTATGGATATGCGTACTTTGGGTATCAATCTGATTAAAGAATTGGAAGACGCACGCAATAACAAAGACCACATACGAGGTGTACCTTCGGGTTTTACAGCCTTGGACAGAACAACCAATGGCTGGCAAAAATCTAATTTAATCATCATTGCAGCCCGTCCCGGTATGGGTAAAACCGCTTTTGTATTATCCATGGCAAGAAATATGGTGATAGAAAGAAAAATCCCTGTTGCCTTTTTCTCCTTGGAAATGTCAGCCAACGACTTGATGATGCGTTTGGTGTCTGCCGAAACCTCTATCAGCCAAACCAAACTGAAACAAGCCGCCCTTACCGAAGATGAATGGGCTCGCCTTGTGAATTGTATGCCGATTCTCGAAGATGCCCCTTTGATTATTGATGATACGGCAGGATTAAGTATTTTTGACCTGAAAGCCAAATGCCGCAGGTTAAAAGAACAACACGGCGTTAAATGTATCATTATTGACTATTTGCAATTGATGAGTGGCACAAAAGACACCAAAGGCAATCGGGAGCAAGAAATTGCCAATATCTCACGTTCATTGAAAACATTAGCCAAAGAATTAGATGTACCTATTATTGCACTTTCGCAGTTAAGCCGTGCCGTGGAAACCCGTAGTACAACGACCAAACGCCCACAACTGAGCGACTTGCGAGAATCAGGGGCTATAGAACAAGATGCCGATATGGTATTGTTTATCTATCGACCCGAATATTACAATATACATCAATTTGAAGACCAAACGCCAAGTGACGGCTTGGCCGATATTATCATTGCAAAACATAGAAACGGCGAGACAACCGATATTAGATTGCAATTTATCAAAGAACAAGCCAAATTCTGTGATATGGGATTTGACAATATGGCTTCCGACAATAGCGATAGCGTTTATATGACTTTACCTTCAAAAGTAAATTCTATGGACGAAATGGACGAACCTGAATTTGTATCAAATTATTAATAAATATATATCATGTGTGCAAAACAAAGTCTTAAGACCTACAATTTCAAAGGGAAAAAAGCCCTTGTCAGAGTGGACTACAATGTTCCATTAAACGAAGAACTCCAAATTCAAGATACGAAACGTATTGACGCATCTTTGCCAACGCTTCGCAAAATTCTTGATGATGGAGGCAGCATTATTTTAGTTTCCCATTTGGGACGCCCCAAAAACAAAGAATATCAATTGTCGCTAAAACATCTGATGCCTTATCTTAAAAGTGTTTTACCAGATGTAAACATCTATTTTGCTGACGAATGCATAGGGGAACAAACCAAACAGATGGCAGCCAGATTGCAAGCCCGTGAAATATTGTTGCTTGAAAACGTTCGCTATTTTGCCGAAGAAGAAGCGGGAGATGAAAATTTTGCCCGCGAAATAGCCTCATACGGTGATGTGTTTGTACATGAAGCATTCTCTACAGCACACCGCAAACATGCTACAACAGCCGTTATTGCCAAATTTTTCCCCAACGACAAAATGTATGGATTGTTGATGGAAAAAGAAATTGACAGCCTTGCAAAAGTTATGCAAAACCCCAAACGCCCATTAACCGCAATATTGGGAGGTTCAAAAATATCCACTAAAATAAAGATTATCAATAATCTTATGACCAAAGTGGACAATTTAATTATCGGCGGTGGCATGGACTTCACTTTCCAAAAAGCCATGGGTGGTCATATCGGCAAATCGCTTTGCGAAGATGATATGATACCTGTAGCCCAAGAAATTTTACAAAAAGCAAAAGAAACCAACGTAAATATCTATTATACTATTGACAGAATTGCAGGCGACAAATTCAGCAACGATGCCCGCCGTGCCATTTACCCTGCCAAAAATATTCCTGACGACATGGAAGGTATGGATTTGGGACCGGAAACCTGCATCAAATACCGTGATGTTATCCTCAATTCCGCTACCATATTATGGAATGGTCCTATGGGTGTTTTTGAAATGGACAATTTCAGCATAGGCACTTTTATGGTAGCCGATGCGGTGGCAAAAGCAACTGAAAAAGGAGCCTTTACCCTTGTTGGTGGCGGAGATTCCGTTTCTGCTGTCAACAAATTCCATTTGACAGACCGCTACAGTTATATTTCAACAGCAGGCGGGGCTATGCTTGAATATATCGAAGGAAAACAATTACCCGGCATACTTGCCATTGAAGAGTAATTATTCATTTAACAACATTTTATTCATAAAAAATAAGATGATTCAAGATTTTTCTACAAATTGTGTAGAAAAATCTTGTTTTTATAGAAACAAAAAACATAGGTTATGGCAACAGACGACAAAAAGATTATTTTTTCCATGGTCAATGTAAGTAAATCTTACAATACAGGAAAACAAGTACTTAAAAACATCTATTTATCCTTTTATTATGGAGCAAAAATAGGTGTATTGGGGTTAAACGGAGCAGGAAAATCCTCCTTGTTAAAAATCATTGCAGGTGTAGACAAATCTTTTAGCGGCGAAGTTGTTTTCTCACCCGGCTACACTGTCGGCTACCTGCCGCAAGAACCCGTTTTGGACGATACTAAAACGGTAAAAGATGTTGTAATGGAAGGCGTTGGAGAAATTGTCGCCATTCTCAAAGAATATGAAGAAGTCAACAATAAATTTGCCGAACCTATGAGCGATGACCAGATGAATGCTCTCATTGAACGGCAAGGGCAACTTACTGACTTGATAGAACAACACAACGCATGGGAATTGGATGCAAAATTAGACAGGGCTATGGACGCTTTGAATTGTCCGCCTGCCGATGCCCTTGTGAAAAACCTGTCAGGAGGAGAACGCCGTAGAGTGGCTTTGTGTCGCTTGTTGCTGCAAGAACCCGATATTTTGCTTTTAGATGAGCCTACCAACCATTTGGACGCCATGTCTGTACACTGGTTGGAAATGCACTTGCAACAATACAAAGGAACAGTGATTGCCGTAACTCACGACAGATATTTTTTGGACAACGTTGCAGGCTGGATTCTTGAATTGGACAGAGGTGAAGGTATTCCTTGGCAAGGCAACTACTCTTCTTGGTTGGAACAAAAATCCAACCGGCTGAAATTAGAACAAAAACAGGAATCCAAACGCCAAAAAACACTGGAACGCGAATTGGAATGGGTGCGGATGTCCCCCAAGGCAAGACAAGCCAAATCGAAAGCCAGATTAAATGCTTACGACAAACTATTGAACGAAGGCGTTAAAGAAAAAGAAGAAAAATTGGAAATATTCATTCCCAACGGTCCCCGCTTGGGAACACAGGTCATAGAGGCCAATCATGTGAAAAAAGCCTTCGGGGACAAATTACTGTACGAAGATTTGAACTTCAAACTACCGCCTAATGCCATTATCGGCATTGTCGGTCCCAATGGTGTTGGCAAAACCACTCTTTTCCGTTTGATAATGGGAATAGACCACCCCGATGAAGGCTCTTTTACGGTTGGAGAAACGGTAAAATTAGCCTATGTAGACCAACAACATGTTCAAATTGACCCGGAAAAAACGGTATATGAAATCATTTCCGGAGGAACCGAACAAATGAACTTGGGCGGCAGATTAATTAATTCCAGAGCCTATATCGCCCGCTTTAATTTCAGCGGTGCCGACCAAGGCAAAAAAGCAGGTGTACTATCCGGAGGTGAACGCAACCGTCTGCATTTGGCCATGACCTTGAAATCAGAAGCCAATGTGTTATTGTTGGACGAACCTACCAACGACATTGACATCAATACCTTGCGGGCTTTGGAAGAAGCCTTGGAAGATTTCGCCGGCTGTGCCGTGATCATTTCTCACGACAGATGGTTTTTGGACAGAGTTTGTACACATATTTTGGCTTTTGAAGGAAATGCTCAAGTGTATTTCTTTGAAGGAACCTATACTGAATATGAAGCCAATAGAGAAAAACGACTGGGCGAAGATTCGGACAAAGTACGATACAAAAAACTAATGGCATAATAGTCCCATTCTTAAACAGTAAAAAAGTGCTTGACAAGGATTCTTTTCAGATAGAAACACACCCTTTAAATCCCTTTCTGCCAGCCAATGCAAAACTGCTGTTTTTAGGCAGTTTTCCACCACCGCAAAAACGTTGGTGCATGGATTTCTTTTATCCCAATTTCATCAATGACCATTGGCGTATAGAAGGTGAGATTTGGTTTAACAATCGCAATTATTTTGTTGATACTGAAAAGAAAATATTTTTAAAAGACAAAATCATTGATTTTCTGCAACAAAAAGGCATTGCTTTGTATGATACAGCAGAAAAAGTAAAAAGATTAAAAAACAATGCTTCAGATAATTTTTTGGAAATTGTTCAAGCCACAGATGTGCCAAGTTTGTTAAAACAAATACCTTATTGCCAAGCCATTGCGACAACAGGAGAAAAGGCCACAACAACAATCTGTTTACAATACAATATAGATAAAATACCTAATGTCGGCGATAATATTTGGTTGAACAAGCATTTAAAATTGTATCGACTGCCTTCTTCCTCGCGGGCTTATCCCCTAAGTTTTGACAAAAAAGCAGCCGCCTATAAAAAAATGTTTGCAGATATTTTTGATTTATAAAAACATTTTTGTCCAAAATATTCTTACAAAAAATTGCATTTTATAATTTTTTGTATATTTGCAAAATATTTCTTATTGAAAATTTTTAATATACAAAAACACAACAAACCATGAAAAGAATAAAGTTAGTGCTACCCCTTGTAGCAATTGCAGCAGGTCTGCTGTTATGTACAGCGTGCAAAAAAGAAAAAGAAGAACAAAAATCAGAACATCTACCACTTGTAAGTGATAACAACAATGATGCAATCACAAATATCAAATGGCAATTGACCAAGATAGGAGATAAGGCAAACGACAACTATGAAATACCTCTTCCTGTCGGGGATAATCTTTACTGGTTACAATTCAATCAAAATAATACCATTGAAGGATTTGGTTGTGTCAATACTTTCGCAGGCACCTATAATTTGATGCCAGACAAAACCAGTATAACCATTCAGATAGGTTGTCGTACCCGTGTAGATGAACCTTACGGATATGAGGAAAAACTATGTAATATCATGAATGATTCCACATTTGTCATTCAAAAAACAGGAAACAATCTCCTGTTATATTATAACGGAAAGAATAATTATTTGGAATTTGTAGAGATACAATAAACCCAAAAAAGGCTGCCTTTTCAGACAGCCTTTTTTTGCGGTGCGGACGGGACTCGAACCCGCGACCCCATGCGTGACAGGCATGTATTCTAACCAAGCTGAACTACCGCACCTTTGGGATTGCAAAGGTATAACTTTTTTTAATACAAAATATCATTTTCTGTTATTTTTTTTATTATTTTTTTCTTTCTGCTAATAGTCAAACGTTTACGGAACGGGGTCATAACCACTTCCCCCCCATGGGTTACAGGACAATATCCTTTTTATCGCTAAAAATCCGCCTTTAAACGGACCGTATTTCCGTATAGCCTCAACAGCATAGGCAGAGCATGTGGGTGTGTAACGGCAATTTGCCCCTAACAAAGGGGAAATTGCATACTGGTAAAAACGAATGAACAACAAAAACAATCCCGACAACAAACGGCAAAAATATTGCCAGATATGCACGGCTATTTTTTTTATTTTCTGCACCACAAAAACATATTACAGATTAAATTGGTCGGGGTGTTTGCCTTTCATGCCTCTGTAAAAGTCTTGAATCTGTTGCAAATCCTTTTCATAATCCCCACTTGGATAGACGGTAAGGCCAATTCCCCCTGTTTTTTCACCCCAATTGATATAACAAAGACACATGGGAACTTGAGCATATTGGGCAATAAAATAAAAACCTTTTTTCCATACGGGAGCCAATTTCCGTGTTCCCTCGGGAGCAATCAGCACCGCTATTTCTTTTTCCTTTTTTATCTGTTCGCCGACATGTATAGGCAACTGCTTGACATGCTGTCTGTCCACAGGAATACCGCCTAATGCTTTTAAAATAAACCCGAAAGGAAAACGGAAAGATTCTTTTCGTATCAAAAATTTCATCCGCAAACCCATCACATCAAGCACCATTTTACCGACAACAAAATCCCACATAGAAGTATGGGGAGCAAACACCATTACACACTTATGGGCTTCAGGAGGAACGGAATAGTCCATTTTAAAACCACATAGTTTTAATATCAGCTTATTTAAAGGTTTAATACAGAAACTCATTTTTTATATTCTTTTATATATCTACATAAAATTTTCACATGAGCCCACATGGTCGGAAAAAAACCGAAATGTTGCATCATTATTTTCAACCGTTCTCTGTTTGACAGGGGTTTATTGTTTGCCGAAAATCCATTTTCGAGATACGAAGACAATATGCTATCGGCATACACTATATTTTTGGCTTTTTCCAAGGCTTCCAACACCCAAAGATAATCGGCGGAAACCTTGTAGTTTAAATCATATTGCGAGGCTATGCTTTTTTTGACCAAAATTGATTGATGGCAAACCATCAACCCCATTTTCAAACTATTGGCGGTTAAAGGATTGGGGGCTGTTTTTTTTCTCATTCCCAACACCGTTCCCTTTTCGTCTATCAATTGTGTTTGTCCGTAAATCACATCACAATCGGGATTTTTCAGGTAAACCTGACCAATATCGTAAGTGGTGGTTTTGTCAAACAATTTGTCCCCGCTGTTGATAAACCAAACGAACTGTCCATGAGCCAAATTCAAGCCTTTGTTCATTGCATCGTACAAGCCATTGTCTTTTTCACTGACAAGCACATCAACAATGGAATATTGTTTTATAATATCCAAAGTTTTATCGGTAGAACCTCCATCTATAATAATATATTCAAAGTTCTTTTCCTGTTGTCGGGCAATGCTGTCAAGTGTTGATTTTATAAATCTTTCGCTATTGTAAACAACGGTAATGATACTGATTAAAGGCGATTCCATTGCTTATTGTTCTATAAAGTTTTTCACCAAATTGTAGGTTTCTTCTACCGCTCTTTCCAAATTATCGTTCAAAACCACTTTGTCAAATTTGGGAGCGAAAGACAATTCATGTTCGGCTTTTTGCAACCGTTTTTGCAACGATTCTTCGGTTTCTGTGCCTCGATATTGCAAACGGTGTTTCAATTCTTCCAACGAAGGCGGCATAATAAATACCGACAAGGCCTTGTCTTGAAATTGTTTTTTGATATTCAATCCACCGATTACATCTACATCAAAAATAACATGTTTGTTTTGGTTCCAAATACGGTCCAATTCACTTCTCAATGTTCCATAATACTGATTACTATACACTTCTTCCCATTCCAAAAACTCTTGTCTGTCTATTTTGTGTTTAAATTCTTGCGGTGAAAAGAAATAATAATCTTCGCCGTCAATTTCTCCTTGCCGCATAGCACGGCTTGTGGCTGAAATAGAAAACGAAATGGGCAAACCTATCTGCAACAATTGCTTGAC
>JAFZUH010000210.1 GCA_017618435.1 Bacteroidales bacterium
AAAATACCGACACCATTTAATCCGCCCCATATCATAAAATTCCAACTTGCACCATGCCACAAACCACCCAACAACATTGTGTTCATAAGATTGATATTCGTATATATTTTCTGTCTGACATTCGGAAAAAAAATACCTACTAACAATAACACAGCAAAAAGAAGGACAATAGTTAAGGTTACCCAAATGGAATTTGCCAAGAATATAATTATCAATGCAATAACACCAACTATCAAAAAAGTACCTGCCGTTGCATTGCGGTTGCCTCCAAGCGGAATGTACAAATAGGATTGCAACCATTTTGACAATGAAATATGCCAACGTTTCCAAAAATTACCCGGATTGGTCGCTTTATACGGAGAATTAAAGTTCTTAGGCAAATAAAAGCCCATTAACATAGCAACACCTATCGCAATATCGGTATATCCCGAAAAATCAGCATAAACTTGCAATGAGTAACTGAACAAAGCCATCAAGTTTTCAAAACCAGTAAACATCAATGGATTGGCAAACACTCTATCTATAAAATTCACTGCCAAATAATCACTTAAAATCACCTTTTTGGCCAAACCGTTCAATATCCAAAATACAGCAATACCGAATTGTTTTTTGGTTAAAAAGAATTTTTCGTATAATTGGGGAATAAACTCATTGGCTCTAACTATCGGACCTGCAACCAATTGCGGAAAAAAGCTGACATAAAACCCAAAGTCCAAAATATTTTTTACGGGTTTTACCTTACCACGATATACATCAACAGAATAACTTATTGTCTGAAACGTATAAAATGATATTCCTACCGGCAATAATATTCTGTCTACCAAAAAAGAAGCCCCCGTCAAATTATTTGTCCATAAGGCTAAATAATTCACTACTTGAAAATTACTATGGAACAAATCATTAAACAAATTCGTAACAAAATACGCATATTTAAAATAACAAAGGACACCTAAATTTAGAATAACTGAAATCACTAAAAACAATCGTTTTTTCCATTGTTTTTCCGTAGCCGCAATACATTGTCCCCAAACAAAATCAGAACAAGTGGAAAATATCAATATCAATAAAAACAAACCACTTGTTTTATAGTAAAAGAATAAACTTACAGCAAACAAAAATGTATTTCTAAGCAATCTTTTGCTATGAAACATGGAAAAAAGCACCATTACAAAAGCAAAAAAAGCCCAAAAATAGAATTGAGTAAACAAAAGCGGAGTCTGCTCATTAAAAGCAAAAACTCTTTCCAAAAATGCACGTATATTTATCCAATTCATTTTATTTATCTCTATTCAAATGTTTTACATATTCGTTCAAGATGGCATTGTACAACAAATCGCCAAGAAGGGAATAACCCTCTGTTGTAAAATGGACTTTATCTTTTTTAGCCAAGCCTGCCTTTTCCCATTCTGCCATCGATTTCAAGCCACCCATATAAGCAAATAAATCAAAAACACCACAATGGTAATACCTCGCCAATGCATAAAAAGCCTGCTGTGCTAAAAATCCGTTGGCATTGTTTACATATCTTCGACTAATTCTCCGATAACTGTCATTATTGGTGGTAAACAACACTTTACAATTAGGTTCAATTGTTTTTATTCTCTTTATCAACGTTTTATAATTATTCATAAATTGCGATGTGTCAAAATCATCACAATTGGCATCATTTATCCCAATAGAAAAAATACACAAATCAGGATGAATAAGTTGCAAATCATTTTCCAACAATTCACATTTAAGGTAAGACGGCACACTTGCACCATTGACACCTATATCCACATACGAGATGCCTGATTTTTGATTATCCACATAAAAACCCCGCAAATAAAAAGGTTGCCACAAAGTATCATCATGTACAAATTGCAAGGT
>JAFZUH010000211.1 GCA_017618435.1 Bacteroidales bacterium
TCTTGAGAAGTGCCACCTGCGGTGGCGGAGGTGTTTGTTTTCTCTCAATTATTGCAAAAAAAAACGAGAACTTCTTCTCAAGAAGTCCTCGCTTATAATCACATTTTTATTTTGTTTATCTTGCAATGGAAATTTTCTGTGTTTGAACTTTTCCGTTTTGACTTACTCTTAGCATATAGATTCCTGCTGTTAAATCATCTACTGCAATGGTAGAAGTTTGTTCGGTAATGGTGGTTGTTTTTACTGCTTGACCTATCAAGTTGTACAAAGTTGCAACAGCAACACCATTTTCTCCTAAACGGATATTGATTTGATCTTTTGCAGGATTTGGATAGATAGCAATTGAAGAAACACTTGCCTCATTTATACTTGTAGTAGGATCAGCAACAAAATATCCTGTAAATGTTGTAGGTTCGTGTACTTCTACTGTTCTTGGATTATTAGTATCTCCGTCATTCCAGTGGTCAAATTTGTATCCGTTTTTTGCAACGGCTTGGATAGTTGCCATAGGATTTGCTGTTGTTGGCTGTTTTACCACTCCACATTTGCCCATATTTGTATCTGCAGATACAGCCTTTATCTCTATAATAGCATCTGAACCGACAGAAACCTTAAATGCAAACATCGGCATAATATAGTGGTATGGAACGTATGCACCGTTCCAGAAACTTGAAGCATAAGTCGAATAATTATATCTTATATCTCTATGTTCTGCACATTTGCTGTTAACCCCATCACCATTATCCAAAGTTCTTATATAACCTTGTGTATTTGCTGTCAAGTGGCAATAAGGTATTTCCATATTATTGAAATAACATGTGTCATATATCCATTTCTGTTGGTCTATATTCCATGCTTTCTTTTCAATAGTGTCATTCAAATCGTATTGATAGCCCGGCAAGAATTCCAACATAAATGAAACAACATAACCTGCTTCCACTTCAAAAGGTTCCGACATATTTAATCTACGACCTCTATATCCCGTATATCCCAAATCAGAATAAGTGGTGTCTGTTTTTGTATTGAGAATATAGTCATACACTTTCATCGGTTTAACTATTGCTTTGGGTCTTGTGGAAACACCTTTTGCATTAGCAGGGTCGGCTATACGTTGCCAACCTGGAGTTACCATTTTTACACCTGCATATTCTCCACTTGAATAATAGGCACTTACATAGTCCCAATCTGCACTTCCGCTTCCTGGACGCATGCCTGGTTTTTTATTTGCAATATCGTAAGCACTATATTGCATCATATACACTCTCAAAGTATCAGGATTGTCATGTACGGTATCATTATACATACCGGCACGATAACGCATATAAAGTATAAGAGAGTCTATTCTGTAATTTAAGAACTTATCGTTAGTGTTACCTGCTTCTTCATAGAACAATTGCTGGTCAAACATAGCACTGAATGCTTTTGAATAAGGGTCAAAAGTATAACCTATTTTTGCAAAAGTAGGTCTCTCTATAATACAAGAATCCCCTCCTGTTGAAGCGGGAAGACCGGGGAATGTTCTTTGGGCAAGAACTATAGTATCCGGAAAAATTTCTATACTACCGCCATCCCATTTTAAACTGTCTTCACTTGCATAATTGACAGCATAATCCCAAGAACCCATCCATGCAAATGGGGTATAATTGGATTTGTGTACAAATTTTTTGTCCAAATAATTGGCATAAGGGTTAGCCACAACAGCCGTAGGAGCGTCAAGCACTGCTCTTGCTTGGGCTGCAGCAGAATAAGATGGAGCCGGCAATGGCATAATTGTAGATTGTGATGCATTTTGCGGTTGTGCATTCAAGGCCACCACACCGGCAATCACGGTAATCAATGATAATATCTTTTTCATTTTTTTATAATTTTAAATTATTCAACAATATTATTTTTCTTTTGTTTCTATTGCACAAAATATGCTATAGATTTCATTTGGCAAAGATACTGAAAAAAAAGACATATCTTTACGTTATTTTTGAAAAATTTTTTAATTTTATTTTCAAAAAAACTTAACTATCTGATTATAAATTAATTTATAGTATATCAAAACATCGTTTTACAAACTTATCCAAGGCTTCGCCTGCCAACATTTGGTGAGAAAGTTTTGCCAAATCGAACAATTGTGCAGTTTTTTCTTTACGTTTTTCATCATTTGTTTCCGCCAAAAGGTTTGCAATCAAATCATGGTTGGTATTAATCACCAAATTATAATGCAGCATATCGTTGTTCATAAACGAATTTGTTGCAGCCATTTTTTGCATATCCGCCCAACGTCTCATAAATTCAGGTTGGGTGATAAGTACGGGAACGTCATCGTTGGACAGATTTTCCAATTGTACGGTAAATTTTGTTTTGTCGGCAATTTCTTCAAACAAGTTTTTCAATGTTTCTTCTTCGCTTTTGGACAATTTTGAAGGCAAAACTTCTTCTTTTACAATTAATTTGTCCATTACATCGGCATCAACACGCGTAAAAGAACATTTTTCCAATTTTTGTTCCAAATAATTGACAAAGTGCATATCCAATACGCTGTCCATGCAAAGCACATCGTAACCTCTTGCTTTTGCTGTTTGTATCGGGGCATATTGTTCTTCAGGGTTGGTTGCATACAAAGCCACCACATTGCCGTCTTTGTTGGTTTGCAATGTTTCTATCTGATTGCGGTATTCGTCTATGGTAAAATATTTTCCGTCTGTATTTTTGAGCAATAGGAAATTTTGTGCTCTTTCGGAAAATTTTTCATCTGTCAAAACGCCATATTGCATAAATACTTTGATGTCGTCCCATTTCTTTTCAAAATCTTCACGGTTGTTTTTGAACATATCTTCCAACTTGTCCGCCACTTTTTTGGTGATATGTGCAGCAATTTTTTTTACATTGGCATCGCTTTGCAGATAACTTCTGCTTACATTCAAAGGAATATCAGGAGAATCTATCACTCCGTGCAGCAACATCAGAAATTCCGGCACAATACCTTCCAATTGGTCGGTAATATACACCTGATTGCAATACAATTGTATTTTGTTCTTTTGAATATCAACCTGTTGTTTTACTTTCGGGAAAGCCAACACCCCGGTAAGATTGAATGGGTAATCTATATTAATATGTATATAGAACAAAGGCTGTTCAAAAGAGTAGGGATAAAGTTCCCGATAAAATTCATTGTAGTCTTCATCTTTGAGTTCAGAAGGATTTCTTTTCCACAACGGATTAATATTGTTAATAATTCGCGGTTGTTCAACTTCCACTTCTTTTTCGGCACCTTCCGGTTTTTCCCATTTTTTTTCGTCCCCGAAACGAATAGGTACGGGCAGGAATTTGCAGTATTTTTTCAACATATTCAAAATACGCTGTTCTTCCAAAAACTCAAGAGCATCGTCTGCCAAATGCAGAATAATGTCGGTACCGCGTTCCGGTTTTTCGGTTTCTTCAATGGTAAATTCCGTAGAGCCATCGCATGTCCATCTGGCGGCTTTTGCATCTTTCTGATAAGAAAGGGTAAGTATTTCCACTTTGTCGGCCACCATAAACGAGGAATAGAAACCCAACCCGAAATGACCAATCAAAGAGGCGGCATCAACACCTTTGTATTTTTCCAAGAACTCGCTTGCCCCCGAAAATGCCACATTGTTGATATATTTTTCCACCTCATCAGCCGTCATCCCAATGCCATGGTCTGAAATGGTAAGCGTTTTGGCTTCTTTGTCTGTTTTTATTTCTATAGTCAAGTCGCCCAATTCACAATCTGCTTTACCTATGCTGACCAATGTCTGCAATTTTTTTGTTGCATCCACGGCATTTGACACCAATTCACGCAAAAATATTTCATTGTCAGAATATAAAAACTTTTTAATTATCGGAAACATATTTTCCGTCTGCATGCTTATATGACCACTTTTCATATATTTTTCCTTTTATTTAAATTATTTTGCACTAATAAAAACAAAAGTTGTGCCGAAATGCCAAAACTGACATTTTGTCAGCATTAGGTAGACAAAAATTCTATTGACAATATCTAAAAATATGTTATCTTTGCAGGTGAATTTGGTTCATCTTAACGATGATTAAAAGGGAATCAGGTGTAAATCCTGAACAGTCCCGCTGCTGTAAGCTCTTTGCAAGTCAAATCCAAACAAATGCCACTGTTTGCACAACAAATGGGAAGGCGGATTTGATGGAGCAAGTCAGAAGACCTGCCAAGTTTGGTTTTATCAACGCTTTCGAGGAAAAGGCTTGAAAAATAACATTCTATGCAATTTTTCACTATCTTTTGAAAGCTGTTTTGTCTAAATGTCAAAATAGTGATATGATATTGTCAGAAAAAAAAATTTGTATGGTTTTGCTTTTGTTGTGCCATTTTGGTAGCAGCATAGCCCAAGATACGCTTACACAACAAACGCTAAAAGAAATTAGTGTTGAGGCAAAATCGCAACATACAGCAATATCTTCACAAACACCCTTACAAATTATTGACAGACAAAAAATAGAACAAATCAACGCAGGACAGTTGTCTGATATTGCCAAACAACTTTCGGGTGTGGTTTTAAAAGACTACGGCGGCATTGGTGGCATAAAAACCATTTCGGCACGAGGTTTGGGCAGTCAATTTTCCACTTTGTCAATAGATGGTTTTGCCGTAGGCGATTGCCAAAACGGACAACCTGACGTAGGGCGTTTTTGTGTGGCAAATGTGGAACAAATCAGTTTTGCCAACGGACAAATTGACGATATTTTTCAACCGGCACGCCTCTTGGCATCGGGCAATGTGTTAAACATACAAACAGCCCGCCCCCGATTCAACAACAAAAAAACAAACCTGAAAATCTCTCTGGATGTGGGTTCATTTGCCCTTTTTAATCCAAGTTTGATTATCGAACAAAAAATTTCGCCTAAAATAGATATTTCTTTGCAAGCCAACTATATACAATCTGATGGAGATTATCCTTACACCGTTTATTACACCAACAGCAAAAAAGACAGCAGTGCAACTTTCAAACGCCGGCATTCCGCTGTCAAAAGAACCAATATTGAGGCTAATTTGTTTTATAATATAACTCAAAAACAATATTTTACAACAAAGATTCATTATTACAATGCCATTCAGGAATTGCCGGGTCCTGTTATTTTTTACAAAGAAAACACCGGCTCGGAAAACACTTGGGACCAATCCGCATTGTTACAAATCCACTATTTGAACAAAATAACGGAAAAACTTCAATTGCAAATAAACGGCAAACTATATACAACATCTAATATTTATGAAGATACGGCTTATCAAAACAGTGCGGGCTTTTTGCATCACCATTTCAGACAATCGGAATACTATTTGTCAGGAACATTGTTGGTTCACCCTATCCATTGGCTGAAAATATCTTATGCGACAGATTATTTTTATAACAGACTTATATCCAATATAGAACAAAGTGCGGAAGTTGCCCGACATTCGTGGCTCAACGCCGTATCGGGCAATCTCTGTTTTGAACATGTAAACATTTCTGCAACAGCATTATATAGTTTGTATAGTGAAGATGTTCTCAAAAACTTTTCCAAAGCCTACTATCATTTTTCGCCCTATTTCGGTATTTCTTACAAGCCATTCAAAAACATAGATTTACGATTCCGATATTTTATAAAACAAAATTATCGCCTTCCCAATTTTAACGAATGTTATTATACTGCCTTATCAAGAAACTTAAAACCCGAAAAGGCATTGCAAAACAACGTGGGCATTACATTTGACACAAAGATTGAAAACAGACATACTCACCACTTGTCTTTTTCATTAGACGCTTATTACAATCGTGTAAGCAACAAAATTGTTGCTATTCCACGGCAAAGCCTTTATCTTTGGTCTATGCAAAATATCGGCTTGGTTTCCATTGCGGGAATAGAGGCAAGGGCAAATATGTGTTTCGGTCTTGCCCAATCGGTGCAATTGGAAATAAACATGAATTATACTTATCAACAGGCAATAGATATAACTGATAAAAAATCAAAAACATACAATCAACAAATACCCTATACACCCCAACATTCGGCAACGGCAGATTTGTTTTTGTCTTCAAAAATTGTGGACTTCGGGTACAATATTGTTTTTGTAGGCAATCGCTACCGTTTAGCCCAAAACACAGCCAACAATTTAGTAAAATGGTATGTTGATCAAGGTATTACGATTTCTAAAGTGGTAGATTTGAAAAAAGGATACTTAAAACTGCTTGGACAAATTTTAAATTTGTTCAATGTTCAATATGAAATAGTAAACAATTATCCTATGATGGGAAGAAATTATAAATTAAAAATATTGTATAACTTTTAAAATTTATCGAAAAATGAAAAAATTATTGATTTCACTAAGCATGTTATTGGTTTTAGTTGCATGCAAAAAAGAAAACAAAGAAAATCCTGAAGGCAGCAATGCCCTCGAAGAAAATTCACCTTACACCTACATTTATGTTCTCAACCAAGGAGCGATGGGAGACAACAATGCTTCTTTGGATAGAATTGCTTTACAAACAGGAGAAGTGGAAAACGACATTTTTGCCAAAACAAACTCACGCAATTTAGGTGATGTTGCCAACGATATAATTCTATATGGCAGCAAAATGTATATTGTTGTAAACAATTCAAATACAATAGAAATTGTTAATCCTCAAACCGCTCAATCTATCCAACAAATATCGTTGGCAGACAAACAACCGCGATATATTTTTCCCTACAATGGTTTTGTTTATGTAAGTTGCTATAGTGATGAAATTGTAGAAATAGACACTACAACATACACGATAACAAGAACTTGCAATGTTGGCAAAGACCCCGAAGAACTTGTGATAACAAACAACAAATTATACGTTACCAATTCTGGTGGATTGGATTTCCCAAACTACGACTCTACTATTTCTATAGTGGGAATGTCTAATTTTCAAGAAGAAAAGAAATTGACCGTTGGTCTCAATCCTGCTAAAATTGCAGATATGGGCAATGGAAAATTGTTGGTTTTATGCAATGGAAATTATAGTACAATACCCGCCTTTTTGGCAGTAGTGGATATCAATACCGAAGCAATTACAAAATTAACATACAGTTGTTCCAACTTTATGATTTTCAACAATTATGTTTATTGCTATGATTTTGATTGGAATACGTATCAAGCCGTTTATTTCAAGATAAATATAAATTCTTTGGAAAAAGAAAGTCTTATCTTGAATGGCGGAGGTTCTATAGTTAGCCCTTATCATATTGCCATCAACCCGTCTAACGGCAATATTTATGTATCCGATTCACAAAATTTCAGAAGCAATGGCGATATAAATTGTTTCACCTCCACAGGTACATTTAATTATAAAAAAGAATGTGGCATAGGAGCATCAAAAATAGTTTTTTGGTAGAATTTGCCTTTGTATAATCTTGAAAATTAAGCCCGATTCAGTGAAAAAACTAAGGTTTTAAGTCATAAAATCAGGCTTAAATTATTGTTTTTTCAGCATTTGATAATTTTTTTGTTGTCAAATGCTTGATATATTGTTTTTTTTTATACTTTTGCACGGCAAAAAATTAAGTATTAATTAAAGATAGGAGACAGCATTATAGCAACAAACAATCCTCGCCCCAATAATGTCGGGCGAAAAAGCGGAGCAGATGATTCTGCTTATAGAATAAATAGAGAAATAGATGCCCCAATTGTAAGAATAGTGGGTGAAGATGTAGAAACACGCATAGTTCCAATCAAAGAGGCTATGCAGTTGGCAACAAAAATGGAAGTGGATTTGGTGGAAATATCCCCCATGGCCAATCCTCCGGTTTGCAAACTGATGAACTATCAAAAGTTTCTTTATGAACAAAAAAAGAAACAAAAAGAAATCAAAGCCAAATCGGTAAAAATAGTTGTTAAAGAAATACGTTTGGGACCCAATACCGATGAGCATGATTTTAAATTTAAGGTAAAACATGCCATTGATTTCTTGCAAGACGGCAACAAAGTAAAAGTAGATGTTTTCTTTAGAGGACGTTCTATCGTATATAAAGACCAAGGAGAAGAAATGTTGAAAAATTTTGCGGACGCTTGTGCCGATTATGGCAAATTAGACCAAGAACCAAGATTGGAAGGCAAAAGAATGATAATTATTCTTTCTCCTAAAAAATAGACAAAAAACCAACCTATTTCAAATCAAAATATTAACATTAAAAAGAAAAGAAATGCCAAAAGTAAAAACAAAAGCCGCTGCGAAAAAAAGATTCGCATTTACCGGTACCGGTAAAATCAAAAGACATCACGCTTACAAAAGTCACATTTTGACAAAAAAATCTACCAAACGCAAACGTAATTTGGGTTACGATGCCGTAATAGACAAAACAAATGTGAATGCAGTAAAAATGATGCTTCATTGTTAAACATTTTGTTTAAAGTAGTAGTTAAATAAATTATTAATTTACCATCAGCCAAAAAGTTCGAAATTCGACGCTGACGTAAAAAAGAAAGGAGCAAATTATGCCAAGATCAGTTAATCATGTAGCTTCAAGAGCTCGCAGAAAAAAAATCCTCAAATTAACCAGAGGATACTTCGGAAAACGTAAAAACGTCTGGACCGTTGCCAAAAATACTTGGGAAAAAGGTCAACAATATGCCTATAGAGACAGAAGACAGAAAAAACGTAACTTCCGTAGTTTATGGATCGCACGTATCAATGCAGGCGTGCGTCAATATGGAATGTCGTATTCCGTTTTTATGGGAGAATTGCACAAGAAAGGTATTGCCCTTAACCGTAAGGCTTTGGCCGACCTTGCCGCAAACAATCCGCAGGCATTCAAAACAATTGTAGATTTAGTAAAATAACTAATTTCTTCAAATAAAATTAACGGTTTGAATTTAGGTTGATTTTTATAAAAGAAAGTGTATCCCTTACAGATACACTTTTCTTTTTGTTTGCTGACAAATTGTCAGTTTTTGCTATTATGGCAAGCATTTTGACTATCGTGTAAAACAAAGTTATTTTAAATATGAAAGAACAAAAAGAAAATATAGAAAACATAGAAAACAATGAAGAAAATGTTGTAATGCCTGAAGAAAACCAACAAAATCTGTCGGAAGAAACAAATAACAATGTTTCTGAAGAAGAGGCTTCCGCTGAAGAAACTGACAATGCCAAAACAACAAAAAAAACATTTTTCGGCAAAAGAGACAAAAGTCAGAAAAAAATTGAGGAATTAGAAGCGGAATTGGAAAAAATTCAAGCGGAAAAAGCAGAATTTCAAGATAAATTTGTCCGTTTGTATTCAGAGTTTGACAACTACCGCAAACGTGTCAATAAAGAAAAACTGGATTTGTTGAGTACGGCTTCCGAAAAGGTAATCGTTAGTTTGTTGCCTATTATCGATGATTTTGAAAGAGCAATAAATGCCAACGAAAAAGCGGAAGATTTGACCTCTGTGAAAGAAGGCTTTAATCTGATTTATACCAAATTGATACAACTGTTGAAAAAATATGATGTTGAAGAAATTGTATCTCAAGGAGAACCTTTCAACACTGATTTTCATGAAGCAGTAACCCATTTCCCTACCGACAAAGAAGAAGACAAAGGAAAAGTAATAGACGTAACCGAAAAAGGTTATAAAATGAAAGATAAAGTTATTCGTTTTGCAAAAGTTGTTGTTGCACAATAATTTGTAAATATTTATGGCAGAAAAAAGAGATTATTATGAAGTGCTTGGCGTAGCCAAAAATGCGACAGAACAGGAAATAAAAAAAGCATATCGTCAGAAGGCTATCCAATATCATCCGGACAAAAATCCGGGAGACAAAGAAGCGGAAGAAAAATTTAAAGAAGCGGCCGAAGCCTACGAAGTGCTCAGCAATGCAGACAAAAGAGCAAGATATGACAAATATGGTCATGCAGGAATGAGTGCAAGCGGATTCAGCGGATTCCAAGATATGAATATGGAAGACTTGTTCTCTCACATGGGTTCCATATTTGAAGGTTTCGGATTCGGCAATTTTTCTTCACGTGGCAGAGGTTATTCTTCTGCTGTAAGAAAAGGAAGCAATATCAGAATAAAAGTAAAACTTTCTTTAAAAGAAATAGCCAAAGGAGTAGAAAAAAATATCAAAGTACAAAAACATATTCATTGTCCTGAATGTAACGGATCCGGAGCAAAAAATCCGGAAGCCATAAAAGTATGTCCTACATGCAAAGGCAGTGGATTTACCATTCGTGTGCAACAATCCATTTTGGGAATGATGCAAACACAAAGCGAATGCCCGCAATGCAACGGTGAAGGAAAAGTTGTTACAGACAAATGCCCCAAATGCAGTGGCAATGGCGTTGTAAAAGGTGAAGATATTATCAATATAAAAATACCCGAAGGTGTCGCTGACGGTATGCAGTTAAGCCTTAGGGGAAAAGGTAATGCGGCTCCAAGAGGTGGCGAAAACGGTGATTTGTTGGTATTGATAGAAGAAGAAAAAGACAAAATTTTTGAAAGAGACGGCAACAATCTTTATACCGAATTCAATATTTCTTTCCCTCAAGCCGTTTTGGGCGATACGGTGGAAATACCTTTGATAGACGGAAAAGCAAAAGTGAAAATTGCTCCCGGCACCCAACCTTCTACCTTGCTAAGGCTCAACGGAAAAGGATTGCCCGATTTACATGGATATCGCACAGGCGACCTTATTGTAAATATCAATGTTATTGTTCCTAAAAAAATAACAAAAGAAGAAAAAGCAATAATCGAAAAAATGCAACAGTCCGATACGTTTAAAGTGGAACAACCCAAAGAAACAAGTTTTTTCCAAAAAGTACGGAAGTTTTTTGAATAATTGACTATAAATTACGCAATTGGTCTACAATATCACATTCTATATTTAAAGGAAAACCATCAATAGTAGGAGCAGACAGACAAGAAATGCCGTCTTTTGCTCCTTTTTTAACAATATCATTTGTAAATATTTCTATATCAGTGCAAGGTGGCAAAAGCGACATATTAACTTCCCTGCCGAGTTCATTTATCAAACCATAAGCTCCCCAATTGGAAACAGTCGCGACTATGAGATGATGACAATTGATGCAAGAAGGAATAATATTCAAATCCCTTTCAATAACAGATTTCAGATTGCCCATACCAATTTCATTGCCACCATCTCCAATACCAATTTGTAAAATATCTTTGCCGACAACAAAAAATTCATCTATCGGAGGTGTATACGCTGTGATGTTGCCTTTTTTCATATTATAATATTGACCGTCAATAGCTCGCCCACAACGTTCCACACTTATCATGGCTTGACAATTGTGTAGTAAATCCGCTATATTATTTTCTTGAAACAAAACAACTTTTATTTGTTTGTCCGCAAAATAAGAAAAAGAATATTTATCGGTAACAATAATTGGAGAAAAATTGAGCCTTTGCAAGGCTAAAGCTAAAAAATATGCTCCAGCAGGTCCGTCTGTTTCACCAACACCACCAGCATAAAAACCTGTAACAATAAGCACTTTTCCTCGTTTTTGTTGTAACAATTCACGAGCTGCCTTGGTACAATAATGCAAAGGCAAATGAGTTGCCAACAAATTCATTCCTCTTTTATCATACTGCAAAACAATGTCTTCTGTCATGCTATTGCGTTTGATTATTTGTAATAAAAAATGGGAACAAAAATAATATTTATTTCGTTCCCATTTTAGATTAAATCATATCTTTTTTATTCAGCAGGCAAAACAAGACGCAAACCTATATAATTTTTCTTTACACCCATAAAACACATAATCACCCCTATTTTGCAAGTATATTCGTGCAAACAATGAACTTTTCAAAAAGAAGAAAAATATTATAAACAATTGATTTCCCGCTATTTATGTATTTACATGTAGATAATTTGTATTTTCTAACAAATTTTTATCTTCTTTTGTTAATTTCGCAAAGATATAAAAAATATTTTTATAAAAATGAATATTATATTGTCATTTTTTGTATCTTTGCCAACTATTGTTACATTATTGTCTTTTTCTTAAAAGCAAAATGCTAACATTTGTTTATCAAGCAAATAACATTATTTACGTAAATAAATAAAATACAATGAAAGTATATCAGACAAATGACATTAGAAATGTTGCCCTCTTGGGAGGTTCTCGTGCAGGTAAAACAACATTAGCAGAGGCCATGTTGTTTCATGGCGGAGTTATTTCCCGTAGAGGTAGCGTTGAAGACAAAAACACAGTTTCAGACTATCGGGACATTGAATTGGAAAGACAAAATTCTATTTATTCTACAGTTTTGTATGCAGAACACAATGGAATAAAAATCAATATGATAGATTGTCCCGGTTTTGACGATTTTGTTGGTGAAGTTGTTGGAGCATTGCGGGTTGCAGACGCAAGTTTAATGGTTGTTAATGCCCAAAACGGCGTAGAAGTCGGTACGGAAATACAATGGAGATGGGCAAAAAAAGCCGAAAAACCGCTTGTTTTTGTTGTTAATCAATTGGATCACGACAAAGCCAATTTTGATGAAACTTTCCGCCAATTGAAAGAAGAATTCGGCAATAGCGTTACATTGATTCAATATCCTGTTAATGCAGGTGCTGGTTTTGATGCCGTTATAGATCTTTTACAAATGAAAATGTTAAAATTCCCTGCTAACGGCGGAAAAACAATTGTTGAAGACATTCCGGCTTCAGAAGCAGACAAAGCCGCTCAATTGCAAGCAACATTGATTGAAAATGCAGCGGAAAACGAAGAGGCTTTGATGGAAAAATATTTGGAAGGCGAAACTCTTTCAGAAGAAGAAATTATCAAAGGGTTGAAATTAGGTATTCGCGACAGAGGCATTTTTCCTGTTGTTTGTTGTGCTGCAAAAACAGACCAAGGCGTAGAAAAACTAATGGACTTTATCAAAAACAATTGTCCTGCTCCTAACGAAGTGGCACATCCTGTAAAACTTACTTCAGGAAAAGAACTTAACTGCAATGCTGCAGAACCATTCTCCGCTTTCGTATTCAAAACAGCAATAGAACAACACTTGGGTGAAGTTTCTTTCTTTAAAGTATATGCTGGTGAATTGACCGAAGCAATGGATGTTGTCAATGCAGCAAACGCTTCAAAAGAACGTATTTCCCAAATACTTTGTGTTGCAGGCAAAAACCGCGAAAAAGTGGAAAAAGTTGTGGCCGGAGATATAGCAGCAACAATCAAATTAAAAAGTGTTTTCTCTCAAAACACCCTCAATTCTGTAAAAAATCCAACCGACACAATAGAACCGACAGAATATCCAGAACCGAAATTCCGTACGGCTGTTAAGGCTAAAAACAATACAGAAGACGAAAAATTAGGTGCCCTTTTGAATGAAATCAAGAAAACAGACTTGACTTTCTTGATGGAACAATCCAAAGAATTGAAACAAACCATCATTTCCGGTCAAGGAGAACAACATCTTAATATCATTAAATGGATTATAGAAAAACTCAACAAAATAGAGATTGAATACTATGCTCCAAAAATTCCATATCGTGAAACAATTACCAAATCGGCAGAAGCCATGTACCGTCATAAAAAACAATCCGGTGGTGCAGGACAATTCGGTGAAGTTCACATGTTGATAGAACCTTATTATGACGGAATGCCCAACCAAACCAAATATCCTATTCGTGGAACTGAAACTCACGATTTGCCTTGGGGCGGTAAGTTGATATTCAACAACTGTATTGTCGGTGGTGCTATTGATGCCCGTTTTATGCCGGCTATATTAAAAGGTATTATGGAAAAAATGGAAGAAGGACCGCTTACCGGTTCTTATGCCCGTGATATTGTTGTAAATATTTACGATGGTAAAATGCACCCCGTTGATTCTAACGAAATGGCATTCAAATTGGCAGGACGTAATGCATTCAAAGATGCTTTCAAAAACGCTGGTCCTCGTATTCTTGAACCTATATACGATGTTGAAGTTTTTGTTCCTTCCGAAAGCATGGGAGGTGTAATGACCGACTTGCAAGGACGTAGAGGTATTGTAATGGGAATGGACAGCGAAGGCAAGTTCCAAAAATTGCGTGCAAAAGTGCCTTTGGCTGAAATGAACAAATATTCCACTTCTTTAAGTTCTTTGACAAGCGGTAGAGCATCATACGGAATGAAATTTTCAGAATACCAACAGGTTCCTGCTGATGTTCAATCTGCATTGCTCAAAGCATACGAAGAATCACAAACAGACGAAGATTAAAATTTTATTCTTCTTCATAACAAAAAAGCGGAAGTTTACTTTCCGCTTTTTTGTTTGCCTGAACGCAAATACTAATGGAACAACACGATAATTTATCTTGCTCGGTTCTCAAAAAGTGGGTGAAAACAAGTGTCTTGCTCTGTAATCCAATTAGTATAGTCTTTGTAGAACCATTTTCCGTTTTTTTGTATCAGCCATTGATTTAATTCCGGTTCTTCATTTTCATCACAGAAAACAAAAGAGGTCAAAATATCGAAACTTTTAATCAAATTCCATTTTTCATTGGCAATCTCATAGACAAAACATGTATTGGTATTGCTCATTTGTGCCAAGTCTGGCACCAAAACAATGGCTGTTTTTTCACCTTCTTTCAAAATGGAATAATATAACAATGCTGTAGCATATTGAATACGCAAAGGTTCAATATTTTTTAATTTCAAAACCAACTCTACATTGTTGTCTTGATACCATTCAATAGCATCTGTTTGTGTTTCATTGGGAATGCTGTCCAAATAGCGTTGTTGTTTTTGGGACCACAACAGAACGGTGATTGTGTCTTGGTTTTGAGACGAAAGATAGTTGTCAATACATATTTGTGGTTGATATACAACAAAATTACTCGTTATATCTTGTTGTATCTGTTCGGTGCCCGGAGTAGTGTTTTCTTCATTGTTCTGCTGATTATTGCAAGCCCAAAGACATATTGTGCTTAATAAAATTAAAATTGTTTTGCGGTGCATTTTTATATTCATTTGATAAAAGTATTTTATGCTTTAATTAAGATAAATTTTATTCGCTATAATTATGGTCAATAATAATGGTAATTGTTTTGTCTGGAATAATTTGTTGCAATTCTTCGGTAAGTGTTTGGGCAAAAGCCGTTTCGTCATGTACGGAAATATCAGGGACAACATCTACCGAAATGCGTTGTTCCGTTTCAAAGAAATAGAAACCATGTACTTGAACAATATCTTTGTGCTTTGCAAGAGTTTGCAATACAATTGTCTGTAATTCTGTTTGCCGATTTTCTCCAGTGGCAATGGCATATACTCCAACAGTCATTATAATACCATGGTTTGCAAACATTTGTTCTGAAATGTGGCGGGTAAGTCCATGTATTTCGTAGGCTGTCATGGTATCGTAAACGTTGATGTGCAGAGAACCAATCATCAAATTGGGTCCGTAGTTATGTAAAATAATGTCATAAACACCATATACGCCATCAAAAGCCAATGTTTCTTTTTTTATTTGACTGACCAAATCTTGAGAAAGCCTTGCACCCAACAGCTCATTGATAGGCGAAGCCAACATTTCAACCCCTGCTTTGATGATGACAATGGAAATAAGTGTACCTAAAATGCCGTCAAGAGAAATATTCCACAACAGCATTATTCCTGCCGAAACAAGCGTGGAAAGAGTGATGATGGAATCGAATAAGGCATCGGAGCCGGAGGCAATGAGAGCATCGCTATTGAGTTTTTCCCCTTGCCGTTTGACAAAAAGTCCCAACAGCAATTTTACTACAATAGCCACAACAATAATAACAAGAGTAATAGTCGTATATGTTGGAGTGGTAGGGGAGAATATTTTCTTGACAGATTCTATCAATGAAGTGATACCTGCCGAAAGCACAATTACAGCAATAATAATAGCACTAAAATATTCTATTCTGCCAAAACCGAAAGGGTGTTTTCTGTCGGCAGGGCGTTGAGATAATTTGGTGCCTATGATGGTGATGACACTTGACATGGCGTCGCTCAAATTGTTCACAGCATCCATAACAATGGCAACAGAATTGGCCAAAAGACCGATTATTGCTTTAAAACCCGCCAAAAGTACATTGGCAATAATACCTATCCAACTTATACGGATAATTTGTGAAGAACGATCTTTATTATTTTGAATATCTTCCATAAATTATATTTTGTTCTTTATGTGAATAAATAAGGAAATACAAATGTATATAAAAAATATATGTTATCGTTGTTTGGTAACAATATTTTTTAATTTTAGATTTTTTTCATTTTAATGAAAATATATTATACTTTTGCAAACAATAAAAAAGACCGATTATGAAACAAAAAAATTTATGGATAAGCACCTTTCTTTTTTGTGGTGCAATGCTATTTTTATCATGTTCACAAAATGAGAATATTGAAGAACAACAAGTTGTTCCAATTGAAGAAGACAATAGTCAGTTTGTAACTCTTACCGATGTTGTTCCCGATGCGATACTTGAAATTCGCTATTATAGCACTTACAATTTTGTCGGGCAGCGTATAGATGGTTATTTGGAACCGACAGCATTGCTTACCCGTGAAGCTGCCGATAGTTTGCGTGCCGTGAGCGAAGATGTGAAAAAACTTGGTTATAGACTGAAAATTTATGATGCTTATCGTCCACAAATGGCTGTAGATCATTTTGTTCGTTGGGCAAAAGACATTAATGACACTTTAATGAAAACATATTTTTATCCCGATTTGGACAAAAGTGTGCTTTTCCCGCAAGAATATATTTGTGAACATAGTGGTCATACAAGAGGTTCAACTGTTGATTTGACTCTCTTTGACATGGCTACAGAAAAAGAATTGGATATGGGTGGCACTTTTGATTGGTTTGGTCATGAAAGTCATCCTGATTTTGGTGGAAAACCAGAAACTTCGGAGTATATTTCCAACGATAGCATTACAGCGGAACAATTCAATAACCGTATGATACTTAGAGCCGCGATGATGCGGCACGGATTCAAGCCTTTTTCCACCGAATGGTGGCATTTTACTTTGGCAAATGAACCTTTCCCTGAGACTTATTTCACATTTCCCGTGCAACAGATAAACAGATAAATACACAAAATATACATATTGTTGTCAATCACTATTTTTACTGATAAATTGTAAGGATTGGGGTAAAAACAGAATCTTGTAGGTTTTAGGTTGGGCATTTTCCTTGACAACATCATCATGCAAAACTTGTATTTCCGCTTCGGGGTTTTCTATTGTTGCTTGTCGGATAACAATTTTGGCACGCGGGCTTTCTGTTTCCGCAGTTACTGTTGGAAGTTGATTTGTAAGTATTTGAGGTAAGTAAAAAATATATTCATTTGTTTCAGCATCGAAAAAAGGCATAGGCTCATTGTCAAGAAAAATCATGGATAATCGTTTGTTATAAACAAATTGAATATCATCAATATACAATGCATCACCCTGATTCCCTTTCATGACATGTCGATTGGTGGTAAAAGAAAACAGCAAATAACTTGGTTTTTGTGTCCATTGAGAAACCGTTGGTATCGGGGCTTGTTCTGCTGTTGCTTTTTGGGGTTTGTCGTAGGCTTTGAATGCTTGTTTGTATTGATGCCATTGTCCATTTCCTTTGTCTTGAAAGTAAAGAATAGCCGAAGCGATATTAGCTTTGGAACCAATATCTACAAAATCACGAAAATCGCAGTCTGTATGCAAATGAGCCTTTGCAGAAGCCGTTTCTTTACCTTTCATTTTGAACTTTGCCCAAAAATAAACAGAATCGGGACGGTTGGTAAAATGGCAACAATATCCGTTATTTCTATCTGTATAACAATAGTTTTTGGGACTTGATGCACTAATTGCACCCATATATACACGCCCACAAGTAAGGGCACCATTAGCAGCGACACCTATAATTTTATTGCAACGGATAACAACGGCATATTTGCCTGAATGTCCATTTGTCCGTTCCAAAGCAGGATTTTTTCCTCCGCTTTTGTTGGATGCCGTTCCAGAAAATATGCCAGCAGCTTCATCATAAGAATGCCAGTCCTTAGGTGAACTTGTGGAAATGCCTGTCCATTGTTCAAAACCGGGGTTGGGCGGTTGTTGACCACAACAAAGGGAGAGAAAAAACAAGAACCCGCCTATACAAATATATTTATTCATAATTGGTTACTCATTTTTTGTTTGATACACTTGAGATAGAAACCGATTATACAATATTTCTTTTTCATAATTCCATTCTGGTGGAAGACATTCGGGACACCAGTGTCCTCCTTCTAAAATTAAGGTCGGAGAGGCATGAAAATGATGTCCGCAATGACAAGTCCATATTAGTTTTTCTGCAGGGTTTCCAGAATAGTTTTCTGAAATCAGTTTTCCGCCACGAAAAACAGCGGCTTGTTGCAAATCAGAAACAGATAGTTGCGAAAGTTTTTTTGTCTCGTCGTAACCATGTTGTATTACAACTGCTTTTTCTTGAGGAGCAGGTTCAGTCAAATCCCATTTTTCCCAATCGGGAATGGAATTGTATTGTTTCATGCCACCATAATAGGCTTTAATTCTTTTTTGGTCTTTGTGTTTAATCCAATATTGTGTCCCGTATGTCTTTTTGTTGGCAAGCATACGCAAAACACTTTTCAAAACAAACGGAGGTACCAATTTGGTCAATTTGAAAAATTTAGGCAATCCTTTGCTCATTTGTTGAAAATAGTCATCAAGAGGAATATTGGCACGAAAATGTAAAAAGTTTTCAAGAATATCTGCATCTAA
>JAFZUH010000212.1 GCA_017618435.1 Bacteroidales bacterium
AAAGTGGAAGATGGTATTCTAACCGTTACATTGCCAAAATTAACCAAGACAGAACAAAAAGTTGCCCGCACCATTAACATAGGATAATTTTCATTGAAAAACACTATTGAAAAACCGCTCTAACAATAGAGCGGTTTTTTTAATTATACAGATGACAATATTTTCAAATATAATATTGACTTATTTTCCCCAATTTTCCCTATCTAAACTTCTGAAATTAATGGCTTCAGAAAGGTGTTGTATTTCAATATTTTCACTATTGTCCAAATCGGCAATAGTACGGCTTACTTTCAAGATTCTGTCGTATGCCCTTGCAGACAGACCTAATTTTTCCATAGCCATTTTCAATCTGTCTATACATTCTTGATTGAGAACGCAATATTCATTCACCATTTTTGTAGTCATTTGTGCGTTGCAATGAATGTTTTTATGATTCATAAATCTTTTGTGTTGTATTTCACGGGCGGCAATCACTCTTTTTCTTATAACTTCACTTTTTTCGCCTTTCCGTTTGTCTGACAAATCTTTGAAAGGTACCGGAATTACTTCTACATGTAGGTCTATTCTGTCCATTAGCGGACCGGAAATTTTGTTCAAGTACCTTTGAACGGCTCCGCTTTGGCAGGTGCATTCTGTTTCAGGGTGATTGTAATATCCGCATGGACAAGGGTTCATTGCGGCGATAAACATAAACGAGGCAGGATATTCCACACTCATTTTGGAACGGGAAATATTCACATATCGTTCTTCCAAAGGTTGTCGCATAACTTCTAATACAGAACGTTTGAATTCGGGCAATTCGTCTAAAAACAAAACGCCGTTGTGTGCCAATGAAATTTCTCCCGGTTGAGGATTTGAACCTCCGCCCACCAAGGCAACATCTGAAATGGTATGATGCGGTGCACGAAACGGACGAACAGAAATCAAAGAAGTGTTTTTGCCCAATTTGCCTGCCACGGAATGTATTTTTGTGGTTTCCAAGGCTTCATGCAAAGTTAAAGGGGGTAGGATAGAAGGTATTCTTTTGGCTAACATTGTTTTTCCGCTTCCCGGAGGACCTATCAATATGGCATTATGACCGCCCGCTGCGGCTATTTCCAAGGCCCTTTTGGTATTTTCTTGTCCTTTAACATCTTCAAAATCAAAATCATATTCATTCAATGAATGATAAAATTCTTCTCTTGTATTAACAATAGTTTGTTCCAAGGACTTGCCCTCATTGAAAAAATCAATGACATCTTTGATTGTTTCCACGCCGTAAACAATCAAATCGTCTACAATAGCGGCTTCTCTGGCATTGTCTTTCGGAATAATAATGCCTTTAAAACCTTGTTTGCGCGCTTCTATAGCAATAGGCAAAACGCCTTTTATGGGTTTTACATAGCCGTCCAAAGACAACTCTCCCATAATGATATATTTTTCTATTTCAGGTGTTTTTATTTGTTCTGAAGCCGACAAAATGCCCAATGCAATGGTTAAATCGTATGCAGAACCTTCTTTTCTGATGTCTGCGGGAGCCATATTGATGATAATTTTTTTGCCGGGAATTTTATAACCGAAATATTTCAAAGCGGAATCTATTCTCTGTTCGCTTTCTTTTACGGCACTGTCCGGCAAACCGACCAAATAAAAATTTACTCCTGTATCAACATTAACTTCAACAGTTATTGTGATAGCATTTACTCCATAAATACAACTTCCGTATGTCTTGACTATCATAAAAATTTATTCACTAATGATTTTTTACAAAAGTACTTAAAAAATACATATCCGTCAAAATTTTATTTTTTTAATCACGGTTATTCCATACAATATTTGTTTTTGAAGTTGGATTTTTTCAAAAAACAAGGGAAAGCATTAATCACTTTCCCTTTATTCAAAATAAATTATCATGAATTCACAAAATCCATGCAAACAAATAGTACTAAAATTTATATCAACTAAAAATATTTGAGTTCCTATTGTATTTTGTTTTAAAAAAAGACTTTCTCTTATCCGAATTTATATCACACATCAAGAAAAGACAAGCGATAAATGGTAATAATAATAAACTAAGGCACCCAACAATGGAAATCAATAATATTCCACCACTTATTATTAGTATTTTTTGCATTATGTTTTGTTTAAATAAATTATTTATACAATGATTGTTTTCTATTTAGGAAGCCAACCCATATTTTTTATAAAAGTAGCAATCAATATGATAGTAACATTAATAATACCACACCATTTGAGATAATTTTTACGTCTTTCATTTTGAATGAAAAGTATGCCTACTACAGAAAGCAACATAGGAAATAAGGCAGGGTAGTACAGAACAGATTGAACAATATCGCCTCTAAACAATGCTATCACCGAACGTTGAAAACCACAAAAAGGGCAACAAAATCCAAAACATTGTTGGTAAATACATGGAAGTGCATAATGTTCAATCCATTCTGCTATCCCAAACATTGGCGATTATTTATAGACCCATTAAATTCATAATCCATTCAAAATAAGCCAATCCGGCTGCTGCTGCTATAATAAGCCAAATTAATGACAAAGCACCGAAAACAATACCAATTATTGACATTATTTTACCCGCTTGTAACATTCCTTTACCTTTGTAAAGCGAAGGATTAACATTGTAGGCAGCGAAACCTTTTGACCCTAAAACAGCACCGATAATACCGCATATAAGTCCGGCACCCAAACAACCTGTTGTCAAACTGAGAATACCGAGAACTAAAGTAGCAACAGCATAAGGTGCATTTTGTTGCCCTTGAGGATTCATGGTCGGGGGAACCTGAGGAGTTGCATTGTTTGTTGTGTTTTCCATTTTATTTTCCTTTCTTTTTTAATTATTAATATAAACCTTTCATTGCATTTTGAGCATCTTGCATAGCCTTATCATACTCTTTTTGACTTTCTTTCAAGGCTGTTTCGTATTCTTTTCCAGCTTTTTCATAGGCTTTGCCTACTTCTTTTGCTGCACTTTCATAAGCCTTGCCAACTTCTTCGATAGCATCGTTTAAATCGTCCAAGTCGTCTTCATCAGCCACTTCAACCATCTCTTCGTCTTCTGCTTCAGCAGGTTCAATTAGTCCTTCTTCCAACTCCCTTTCAAACTCGTCTTTTTCTTTTTCAGCAGATAAAATTTTACGTAAAGCTTTAAATTCTTTAGGAATATCCCAATTGTCTTTGTCGTAATCATCATAGATGTCGTAGAAGCGTTTTGCTTGTTCATCAGTCAATTCATCTGTCCTTGCTGCAATTTTCTCTGTGATTTTGTTTAATTGTTCTACATTTCCTTTATTACTTGCCTTTTCCAAATCATCAAGCAAACTGTCCATTGAAGCAGAACAAGAAAACATAATAAAACTAACTGCCATTCCCATAGAGAGAACTCCTAATTTGTTTAATAACTTTTTCATTTTTCTAATTTTTTAATGTTTAATAATTATATTTGAATTTTTTAAAAATCGTCATCATTATCGTAGTCATCATCGTCATTTTCCCACTCAGAAGACGCACTCTTTGATGCTTCATTAAGCATATCTGAACTACAATTCCAATAGATTTCAGACACACGTTTCTTCTGCTCTTTTGTCAGTTCTTTGTCTTTTAGTTTTTTCTCAATTTTAGCCATTTTTTCCACATCTCCTTTTTTGCACGCTTTTTCATAATCATCAAGCAAACCATCTACCGATGAACATGAAAACATAACAAAACTAACTGCCATTCCCATAGAGAGAACTCCTAATTTGTTTAATAACTTTTTCATTTTTCTTTAAATTTTTATGAATTAATAATACTTTAAATTTCTGGAGCAAAAGTATAACAAATAACAAAGGCTTTTTAGGTTCTAATAAGGTTCTAATATTTATAGTGCTGTAATACAGTAATATACAAGTCCACCTCTTACCATTACAAAACAGGAAAAAGTCTGCAAAAATGATATAATTAAATGAGTATGAAGATGAGTAAAATGCTAAATATCAAGCGATTTAGAAAAATGCCCGTAATTCAATACTTCCTAAATGCTTCATATTGGTATGGGCGGCAATTCTGCCCTCATAGGCAAGATTCAGTTGCAGATTTTTCCACAATGTGGTCTGATATTGCATTACAAATACTCCATTGTTTCCGGGCTGTAGAGCCTCTAAAAGTTCATAGCCGACAGAAGAATTGCTTTCTCCTTTAAAATCAATACGGACATAGGTACCACGTGCTGTCAGATTGCCTCTTTTGGCAATTCGATAATTGATTTCCAAACCAATATTGTTATGTATGGACACTTCTTCTCCCCATCGGTTGTTTTTTTGTGCATAAGTATATGAACTGCTGATTTTCAATTTGTTGTTGTATTGAAAAGAGAGTTTGCCTTCTATACTATTGTATACTATTTTATAATTTTTGTTGATATACTCACTTTTTCTCGTATTAAGACCATGTGTATAATCCATATTTATGGTAAACATTTTAATATTGACTCTTGCCGAATTTACCACCGAAGAAGCCGTAGTCGTTTCAAGTCCATTAACGGTTAATATTTTATTGTTGTTGTTATTGTAAATAATGTCAATTCCCCATATTGAACTTGTTTGATTGAAGGAAAAAGCATTGCGGAAACTTGAAGACCTATGTACCAAAGCCGTGTCGGAAATATTCAACAAAAAAGGATTTATCACTTTTAACAAATCGTGTAAAGTGTTTTTCGTAGATGTTCTAAAAGTTGTTGAATTGGCAAATCTTGCCAAGAATTTTTTAAAACCTTTTTTTTCTGTTCTCCAAACATTCATCGGTCGTAACACTAAACTTGCAGAAAATTGATTGTTGTGAGTTTTTATATATTGGTTGGAAGTTAGCCAAATTCTGTTGTAGTTGGCTTCATCTTTATATTTTGCAATTTCAAATTCATTAAGTTCTTCTATACCATTGCCATTGTAGTCAATCCATTGGTAAACACCTTGTCCGTCAGCCACTCGCAAGTAAGAATATTCTTGTTTCTGTTCCAAACCACTGCCTATTTCGTAAAAGAGTCCTAAAACGACAGCACTTTTCCACCATCGTGCCTGATAAGACAAATTGGTCAGTAATGTGTTTTCGCCTATACTGTCCTGATAATTCAAATATCGGTAAGAAGCGTTAAATCGCAATTGATGATTGGCATTGTTTAGAAAATCAAAATTGGCATTCACCTGATGAGCATTGGAATTGGTTCCCAAAATACTGTCATGTCCATTGGCATCAATTCTAAACAAATAGTTAAGTCCATATCGGTATTTTTCTTCCAAATGTGAAGGGTTTTTGAGAAAAAAACTGAATTGATTGAAAGCAAAACTCTCTCTTCTAATGGATTTGTCGGACAAGTTTCGGTATAAATTTATTTCCATTTCGTTTTCGATACCAACGGTAATATATTTGAATTCTTTGCTAAAAATTTCTTTGTGCTTTGCAAATAAAGTATAATAATCTTTTTGCCGGTTGTTCAACAAAGAAGCGTCTATTTGGGCAATAAAACCGTTTTTGTTCATATTGGTTCTCAATGCATTTTGGCTTGCCATATATTTCTGGCTGGGAATAATGTCAGCATTGGAAGAAAAACCGAGATACCATTCTTGTTTTTTCATAAAATCGATTTGCAATCCGAAATAATGTTCTTCCTTTTGTCTTAAACTGTCACTCAAATTGTAGTTTCTTGAAAAATCCAAATCCTTGTAATCTTCAATATAAGCAAATGTCTTTGTTTTTGTTTCATAAAATCCTTTTATGCCCATTTTCCATGCGGTACTATCTTTTTTCCCTAACATAGTCGTGTTATTTATCCATGTTTTGAGGGCAAAACCTATGTTATTTTTGTCCCCAAGAGAAGAAAAGGTATTTATGTCTTTGTTTGACAAAGCGGTTTCTATGCCTAAAAGTGTATTTTTGTTTATCTGCCAATCAGCAGAAAAACTATACATTTGTTTTTTTTGCGGTGTTGGCAAAAGTTGCACCGGAGCATAATTGCCTTGAGGCACGCCGTCAATTGGAGCCACCCAAGCGTATACACGACCGTTAACCGTACTTTTTGTTAGGATATAATCCCCATTGTGATTGCCTACCAAACTAAAACCCAGACGATACAATGTACTGTCGGGGCTGGTACAATGGACAAAAATACTGTCATAAAAAACACCGTTTATGGTTGTATCTGTCAAGCGGTACAAAACCTCATTTGTCTGATAATCAACTTTTGTCATATTATATACAAAAGCCCTGTCGATATTGTCTCCTATTTGGGACAGAAATTGTTTCTGTTCATCTGTCAAATCCAAACTGTTTGTTTGATTCTTATGGTCTTGTTCATTGTAAAAATTGAAACGGAACGCCCATTTTTTATATTTCAATTGAGTGTTGAAATGCACCACCGAACGCAAATAACTCTGGTCGGTATATTCAAACATTACTACAATACGTTTGTCTTTGGTGATAATTTGTTTGGAAGTAAAAGTTATTTCTCCGGAGTTGTAATTGATAATATAATCTTCAGTTTCACCTCTTTGCAACAGAACTTCATCAATATATACATTTTCAGAACCTGCCAGAACAGTAATGAATGTTTCATTGTTTTTTCCTCGCAATTGATAAGGACCTTGGTTGCCTTCCACCGCTACAATTTCTTGTTTGACAAAAGTTCCTTTGGCCACTGCTGCTGTCAGTGCCACTTGCATTTTTGCGGTATCCGCCTTTTTGTTTGTCCAATAAAAATTGTTGAAATTCTGCAAGCCTTGACCTTTTTTGGTGAATTTCATAAAATAAGCCTCAGGGGTTTCGGCAACAATATCTCCTGCTAAAATTTTAGAAATATCCTTGTATTTTAATTGGATAAATACTTTGTCAAATTCTTTGAGTTGAGCCGTATTGCCTTCCGGTTGAATGGGAATGTTTTGGTCTGTAATATTGGCCAAAATTTCCAAATCTTCACTCAATTTGCCCGATAGTTGCAAATTCATATTGGAATTCACAATCATATCTTGGTTGTTTCCTATAGAAATGCCTCTTGAAATGCTTCCATAACTGTTAAGCAAAGCGTCAGAAAAAAGATTGTCCATATTTTTGGCTGGTTCAATCAGATGAAAAGGATGTTCCAGCCCATAAAGACTGGGAGCCATAATATCGGCGGATTTGTGCTGATGTTTTTTGCCAAAATAAAATGGATATGTACGATACTGTACTTTCAAACTTTTATTTTTCAAATCGGAATTGTTGATTATCAACAAAGCGTTGAGGTAATCTACAAAATAATCGTCTTTATTCACGTTTTCCACGGATAAACTTCCGTCTATCAGCGACAAAGTATCCAATTGAAGAGTGTCTTTGGCAACAAAAATCTCTTTTGTTTTGAGCGTAGCCGTGTGCTGTCCTTTGGCACAAAGGACAAAAAAAAGCAAAAAGAAACATAAAAATAAATATTTTCTGCTCAAATTCAATATATTAAGACAATAGTAAAAACGAAAATTTATTCTTAAAATTATAAAGAACTATAAATTTCGTGCTTTTTTGATGATATTGTAGGCTTGTGAAATTTCGCTGAATCGTTTTTCCGCCTCTTGTCGTGCCGTTTCGCCCAGATGTTGTACTTTATCCGGGTGATTGGCCAACGCAAGTCTCCGATAGGTCTTTTTTATCGTTTCGTCACTGTCGGTGCTTTTTAGCCCCAAAACAGCGTATGCCTGCTCCAATTTATTGTCAATATAAGGATTTTCTCCATACGACTGATTGTTGTTTTGATAATTATTGCTCTGTTGGTATTGTTCATGTGTTCGTTGGAAATATTCAAAACGTATCCGCAGAGAATAAAAATCCTGCTGACGAATGTTCAACCATTGCGAAATGACGTAGATTTTGTCCACCTCTTCTTGATTCAGCATTCCGTCTGCAGCCCCCAATTGGAACAGAAAACGCAAAATCTGCATTTTTTCCGTATAGTTCAATTCTTTGTTCAGTTCTTTACAGGCAGCGGCTATATTTATTTGTGTTTGATTGTTTTGTTGCTGATATTCCATAGTTTGTTGTAAGTATTCTATGGCTTTAGAGGCAATATCCGGACCAAAATTTTGCAGCATAAAATTTTTAAAAAGATAGAGTTCTGAGCGTTTCATACTGTCATCTGCTTTCATAACAGCATAGGACAAAACAGTAATGGCTTTCAGAATATTATCGGGCATTGCTTGGTTTTTTTTGTCCGTATGCAACAATCCGGGGAAAAAGAGCAATCCCAATAACACTAGCACAATTGCTCCCGGAAAACTGGCGATAAAAAGTCCCAAAAGAAACAAGGCGACCAATCCACAACCTATTGACGAAGAACTTCTTGTGCTCATTTTTTTACAAATCCAAATTTGTTTTTACCAAAGTGTATCTGTTAAAAGCACGTCTGGCTATAGAAATGGCCAATGTCAAAATAGTAATTCTGCCGATATACATAATGACTATCAATGTGATTTTGCCTATCGGACTCAATAGCGGTGTTATTCCCATAGACAAACCTACCGTACCGCAAGATGAAACAATTTCGAACAATATCTCCATAAACGAAAATTGCGGGTCTGTCAAAGAAAGAATAAAACTACCCAACAAACAGATAAACAATGTGAAAATTAAAACCACATAGGATTTGTCCACCAGTTCGTATGAAACTGAACGATTGTAAATGGTAACTTGTTTTTTCCCCTTGATGGTTGCCCATGCCGATTTTATCAAAATATAGAATGTGGATAATTTTATACCTCCGCCTGTAGAGCCCGCAGACGTACCTATTAACATCAGTATCAACATAATAATTAAAGTTGAAACACAACATCTGCCCACATCAACAACCGTAAAACCAATGGAACGGCACGCTATGGACATAAAGAAAGAAGACATGATTTTTTTAGACAGACTTTCTCCTGCCAATGTATGATGATATTCCAACAAGAAGAAAAGCAAAGCACCGGTAATCAGCAGTAAAAAAGACAATTTCAGCACTATTTTTGAACGAATAGGTATTTTTGTCCAAAACCGTTGGTGCTTTCTTATCGTCAAAGCATTGATAATATCGTGCAAAGTCAAAAAACCGATACCGCCCAAAAAAGCCAAGGTAAGCGTAACAATCTGCAAGTAGAAATTGTTGATAAACAAAGCGTTTTGTGTTCCTCCATCAATTGTACTGAAGCCGGCATTGTTGAAGGATACAACCGTATGAAAAAGAGACAGCCAAAAATTCTGCTTCAATTGTGCGGAATATACCTGCGTGGAAACAAGGTATAAAAACACACAGAAAAATCCCAGTATTTCAATAATGAGAGTATAGAGAATAATTTCCTTGGTTAATTTCTTGGAACCGGACAAATTTGTATTGAACATTTCCTTTAGAATGGATTGCTGTCGCAAATTGCCCCCTTTGTAAAAAGAAGTGAAATAGGTGGCAAAACAAATGATATTCAAGCCTCCGAGTTGTATAAGTAACAAAATAACCAATTGCCCCCGTAGGGTAAAATCGGTTGCGGTATTCAGGGTTGTCAGTCCTGTAATACAACTTGCAGATGTTGCTGTAAACAAAGCATCTACGACACTGATGGGTTTTACTGTCATTTCCGGCAAAAGCAATACAACAGTACCAATTGTAATCAACAATAAAAATGAAAGAATGAGTATACCTCCCGGACCTAACCTGAATTTATCCAACAAATGATTCAAATTGGGCAATTCCATCAATACCAAAATAAAGAAATAAAGTTGCACCGATACAATGGTCAAATG
>JAFZUH010000213.1 GCA_017618435.1 Bacteroidales bacterium
AAAGATAGCATAAAATTTTTAAATTTCAAAGTATAGTTGCAACAACATTTATCAGAAATTTGCAATCCAAGTTTCAAGTTGTTCCGCCTTGCGACTGAGGTCGTCAATACGACTGTCTATAAAATCCTCACTGTATTTTGTTTCACAAAAACCATTGCCCCGAGCCATATAGGCATCGCTGTCCAAATCGCTTTCTATTTCCTGATAATTGTTTATCAGTTGCTTTATTTCTGCCAATTTGCGTTTCAATGTTTCCAAATCGGCTGTAAAAGACAATGTTTCACCTTCAAATTTAAACCGTTTTGTCATCTTGAAAATATTTCAATGTGTTAAACTTCAATGTTATTTGCCAACGCTTGTTCTGTTGTTGATATTAATGAGACCGATTTTGTAAGGTAACATTCATAAATTTCTGCAATTCATCGTAATTGATATTCATAATTTCCATATTTCGTTTGTTTAGGGCTTCAAGGTCATTGATTCTTTTTTCTAAATATAAGATAAACATTGTATAATCTTGTATATAAATCTGCACTTCTTTCATTTCATAGATAGTTATTAATGTTTCGCCGTTGGTCATATCTTTCCAATCGTTTCTTTGTGCAAACAATTGATAATTATTGGCTCTCCGTTCATTCTGTATGGACAATCTGTGTTCAAGGTCTTCAATGATAGAATAACATAGTCCGACATTTTTTATGAACTTGAAATTTCCAACATCGTGCCATGTGCTAATATCTCTTGAAAAGATATTTTCCGCCGTTTTGTCCCGAGTATATATCCATTCCTGTACCATTGCGTTGAAGTAAGGCAAAGCCGCCTCGTCTGTATTGAGCAAAAGTACGCTGTCCCGCGGAATTGTTTCAAATTGGGCAAGAAGTGATTGATTGGGGCGAAAAGCAAGCGAATCAGCCCGTTTCATGTTGTCAATGATGGAATAAATATCGCCAATAACCATCATTGCCGCCTGTTTCCGATTCTTGGTCTGATGCCGTTTGTCTATCAATGCGGCAGTGCCGAATGTCAATACAATGGAAATAGAGGTGGCCAAAATTGTCATCAACAATTCTTGCAACCATGTTTTCCCTTCCATGTTGCCCACACGGGGCATTCTAAATTTTACATTCATATCAATTCATTTTTTATAGTCTTGCAAAGAAATTTGTTGGTATATGCAAAAATCAAACGAATTGCAAGCCATACACATTATTTATAATACAAATGCAAAAATATAAAAATTCATTCGGATTTTTATATAAAAAAATACTTCGGGTATTCAAAAAATATGTAATTTTGCAAAGTTATTTCATTTAATCAGTGTTTAATTGGACTGGCATGGGTTTGAAAGAAATAAGTATGTAATAAGTTGTTAAATAAAGTCCTGTGATGTTAATGTATGAAAAAATTATTTTTTAGTTTAGTGTTTTTGGGTTTGTTTTTGTCTTGTTCAAATTCTCAAGATAGGGAGGTCATGGAGGTCGAAACCACGATGGAAGAATGTATCGCGGCTCGCGATGGCGACTATGAAGAGGCGGTAGAACCAACCGATGAAGTTGTCTATGATGCTGACATAAATGCCAAAGAAATTCCAACCAATGAGGCTTATGCCAGAAAAATAGAACGAACAATAGATTTGACCATCAAAACAGATGATGTTGTTAAAGAAAAAAATATGATTGAAAAGTTTGAAAAACGTTGTGGAGGTTATGCCGAATCTGAAACTTATGACGGAAATAGATATTATTTAACTTTGCGTATTCCAACAGAAAAAGTGGATATGTTTATGGATTCTCTTGCTTCCGGAACAACGGGTAAAATTACAGAAAAAAGCGA
>JAFZUH010000214.1 GCA_017618435.1 Bacteroidales bacterium
GCCTGCTGCCGTCTTTGTCCAAATCTCTATACGGATTGCTCATATAGGAATATCCTATACGCAAAGCAATAGGATTGATGACAAATTCTGCCCCAAATTTGACGGTATGTGTCGGTTTGTAATATTTTTTGATATTGCCATTTTCTGTTTCAAAGTCATAATCCAACGGGCGTCTGTTTCCCGCCGACATATTCATGGTAGAATAGTCTTTCATTTCGTAATCAATATTTACAAAACCATAATGACTTATCAAAAATGCCACATTTGCCGTCAATTTGTAGGGAGTTGTCAATTTCCATTCATAATTGCCTTTTGCATATTCCCAATCATAAGAATTGGTATCATTGTGTTCTGCTCCCAATATCGTTACATACTGTTCATAATTTTCTTTTACTGTATTATATAATGTGGGAGTATGAAACCCGACACCAAATCGCAAAAAATCTACAGGTTGATATAGAATACCTAATTTCAGGTTAATACCGGCACTTGTTGCCCTAAAGTTATCTTCAAAAATCAAACTGTCATAACCTGAAGCGTATTCGTTTTCAACATATCCTTCTGTATAAAGGCTTTTGTAACGATATTCAAAGAATGGAATACCGATTGTTACGCCCAAATACAACATATCATCATAATTGGCACCTCCTGAAAATATATATTCCCCACTGAAACCGGAAGTAGCCATCGTTTGTTTTTGCATTGTAGGGATAGTATCCATAAGTCCCTTATATATATTTGTTTTTCCGGGTACTGTATCTATCAGCCAATGATACCATAGTTTGTCCGCCAATGTATTGCCACCACCTATAGTGGAAGCATTTATGCCATTGCATTGTGGAGCCAGATAATCAATAAAAGTGGTTCTTGTTCCGGGGTTCAATCCATCGTTAAGACCTTTTACCGCTATAGAAGAATGATAATTGGCTGTTTGATTATATCCCGTAGCAAACTGCAACGATTTCCACTTACCGCTCAATTCAAATGATGTTACGATGGATAAGTTGCTCAAAGAAAAATTATATTTTCCTGCACGAGTTGTTGTATGATTATATTTAGCCGTATTTTTGGTATAAGACAAACAAGGAGTTATTTCTATCTCTGTTCGTTTGTACAAACCTATTGTCGCAGGGTTGGAATGAGTCAGGGCTGAAAAATCTGCCCCAAAAGCCCCCATAGAGCCCCCCAAAGACATATAGCGTGCTGTTCCAAAAACCTCTTCTTGCGAATATCTGTATGCATCTGTTTCATTTTGGGCTATACTATATCCCATCACAAAAAACATTGTAATAAGAGTTGCCAAATTCCTTTTCATTTTTATGTTCTCCTATGTTTTTCTGTTTTACAAAATCCATTAACTAATGTCTTCCCCCTGAACGGTTGCCCCCGCCAAATGACCCTGAAGATGAACTTGACGGACGAGAGTACGAACCTGAACTCGAACTTGAAGAAGAACGGGGGGCAGGTGAAGAATATGACGAACTTGACCTCGTATTGTTCATGCTACTGCTCGGACGAGACATTGTCGATGGGGTACTTGGTCTTGCCGAAGTATTCGAAGACCTATTGTTATAATTATTATAATTGTTGTTATTGTTCGTTGTATTTGGTCTTGATTGAATATCTGTACCAGAAGTTGAAGGACGTGAATATGACCTTGAACTTGAAGAAGATGGATATGATTCTGATGTAGAATATGTTGAATTTGAACGCGTGGTGTTTGTGTTGTTTGAACGAGTTGGTGCAGTCGGAGCACTTTGTCTTATCGTTTCGCCTGAAGACCTGTTGGGAGCAACATTGCCACTATTATTGTCGCGATAACTTCCCGTTGTATTTTGTCTTGTTTGCGAAGCAGAAGAGTTGGGTTCTGCCCGCATTGTTGCCCCTTGAGATGAAGGAGTTCTGCTTGAACGATTATTATTTGTTGAAGTGGGTGTTGATGAAACATTGCCGGTATTAACATTTCTGGTGGCAGATGTATTCTGTGTCGGGTCCCCGCTTCGTGTCGTTACCGAATTTGTATTGATATTCACATTGCTGCTGCGATTTCTGTTGCCATTATTAGGATCAACCGCAATATTTCCATGATTGTTTACCGCAGCATTATTGTTGTTTATATTTTGAGAACGCGTTGTTGCCGAAGTCGGTTGTGTTATCGTTGAAGAATTGCTTCTGTTGCCATTGTTTGCATTTACACCGCTTCTGTTGCCTATGCTTGTTGCCGACACATTACCACCACTAACAGAATGTTGTACTCCACTACGTGTAGATATTTGTTGTGTTGCCATTGCCGATTCACAACGTTCGCCAAATGATTGTGTTTGACCGGTAGCACTACGTCTTTGTCCTCCGTTGCTTTGGGTAACATTGCGGCTCACTGCATTTACCCCTCCTTTTACAGAGGTGCGGTGTCCATAGTTGTAACTATAGTTTCTGTCAAAATTGTTATGATAATGACTTCCTCTAAAATCATATCTTCTATCAAAAGCAAAGCCCGGTCTTCTTGGTGACATTGGAGCGTGATGGTGTGCATAATATGGACCATCCCAGCCCCAACCCCAGTTCCAACCATGATGGTAATAACGAGGTGTATAATAATACGGACGATACCATGGGTCGTTCCACCAGAAATTGTAACCATAGTATATGCTTACCCCCCAACACCCCGGATTGTAGGTGTACCAGTATTGATTGGTAAAATACGGGTCGTAATAACTCCATGTATAATCATAATTTCCGTAAAACCTCCGCAACCTTGCCGTATAAGCATAGTCGTAATAATTATCTCCATTAAAATAATAATTGTTGGTAACATAAGTATTGCCTTGTGCATCTGTTTCCGAATAGGATTCAGCAGGAGCATAGTTTGTTCCCTGCATTTCGTTCACGGAAACATCTGTTACGGAACTTTCTGCCAACGCTTCTTGTTGCTGTTGGGCATATTGTTCCTGCAATGCCTGTTGTTTTATCTTGTTAGCGGCTTGCCGTTCCGCCAAAAGATTTTGACGTTGTTTGGCAGAATAATATCCATCGTCATAATACATGGACATTTGATTGATGGTGCATGAGCCGAATAAAATTAATAAGGCTAACATCGCAAAAAATTGTTTTTTCATTTCCACCTCCTGTTTTTTTCTTTTTGTTGTTTTTATTTTTTGTACCTTTGCACTCAAAATTTCTTTTAAAACGCAAAATACTATCATTTATTATTTTATTTTAATAAAAACAAAAACTATACCAAAATATGGCAAAAGGATTAACAAAAAGAGCAGAAAATTATTCTCAATGGTACAATGAATTGGTTATCAAGGCAGATTTGGCAGAAACATCTGCAGTAAGAGGTTGTATGGTTATCAAACCTTATGGCTATTCCATTTGGGAAAACATTCAAGACATATTAGACAAAATGTTTAAACAAACAGGCCATCAAAATGCTTATTTCCCGCTATTAATCCCAAAATCATTTTTCAGCAGGGAAGCCAATCACGTGGAAGGTTTCGCCAAAGAATGTGCCGTTGTTACTCATTATAGATTGAAAAACGACAAGGAAAAAGGTGGTATTGTCGTTGATGAAAATGCAAAATTGGAAGAAGAACTGATTATCAGACCAACTTCTGAAACCATTATTTGGAATACCTACAAAAATTGGATACAATCCTATCGCGATTTGCCAATACTTTGCAATCAATGGGCTAATGTCATGCGTTGGGAAATGCGAACAAGATTGTTCCTTCGTACATCGGAATTTCTTTGGCAAGAAGGGCACACTGCCCACGAAACAGCAGACGAAGCCGTTAAAGAAACCGAAAAAATGATAAATGTCTATGCTGACCTTGTTGAAAACTATATGGCCATACCCGTAATGAAAGGCAGAAAAAGCCCCAACGAACGTTTCGCTGGTGCCATTGACACCTATTGTATAGAAGCACTTATGCAAGACGGAAAAGCATTACAAGCCGGCACTTCACATTTCTTGGGACAAAATTTTGCCAAGGCTTTTGACGTAAAATTCCTCAACAAAGAAAATCAATTGGAATACGTATGGGCAACCTCTTGGGGTGTTTCCACCCGATTGATTGGGGCATTGATAATGACACACTCTGACGACAACGGATTGGTGTTGCCGCCAAAAATCGCTCCTTTGCAAGTGGTTATTGTTCCCATTTACAAAAACGATGAAGATTTGCAACAAATTTCCGCCGTTGCCCAAAACATCAAAAAAGATTTGGAAAAACTAAATATCAGCGTAAAATACGATGACAGGGACAATTACCGTTCGGGTTGGAAATTCAACGAATATGAAATGAAAGGCATTCCGGTAAGAATTACCATCGGTCCCAAAGATTTAGAACAACATCAAGTGGAAATTTGCAGAAGAGATACACTCGAAAAAAGTTTCTTGCCTATTGACAATATTGCTGAAAACATTCAAAAATTACTTGCTGATATTCAACAAAATCTGTTCTTAAAGGCACAACAATTCAGAGACAGTCATATTACCAAAGTTGATACTTGGGAAGAATTTGAGCAAGCCATAGAACAAGGCGGTTTTGTTTCTGCCCACTGGGA
>JAFZUH010000215.1 GCA_017618435.1 Bacteroidales bacterium
GACAATACTCTAAAAGTGATTGGTATTACAAAAAAAGGTGAAAATATTGAAGGATTTGCTGCATCTCTCGAATATTATAAAGTTGGTTTTGTGCCAATAAGCGACAAACTCTACTACGAGTATGCCGATGAGTTGCTAAAACATATTCGCGAGTTGGTGGAGTTAGAGAACGGCATCAATTTCAATGACAATAGTGAAATCGCCATAGTGCTTACCGATGAAGAAATGGAACAGTTTGTTGCACAACCAGAAAACAAAGCAAAAATACTATATCGAGGACACGATGTATTACTAACAGCCGAACAGGAGGATTATTTGAAAAACAATGGAATACAAGTAAATGTGATTCCAGATTATTATTACAACGAATTAAACAAATAGGAGGTAAATATGAATACAATGGGTTTTTTAATGATAGATAAGACAAAATGTCGAATTTGTGGTAAAGACTTTAATTGCACAAGTGGTGATTTTTACTATTGCAATGATTGTGGACAAAGGATAACATACGATATTTGCTCGGATTGTGCTAGCAAGAATGTCCTTAAATGTCCAGAATGTGGGTCAACAAAAATCACATCAGAATTTTCGGGATGTATGTTGCTTGGCAATGAGAAAACGACATCGGGGAAACCAGTGCGTCAAGCCATAATTGAAGGTTCAAAAATAGTCAAGACAATAGCAGATGGTAGTGCTAATGCTTCTTTTCAACTAGTTGAATTCCAGTTAAGAGCTATATCCGAACTAAAGGAGGCAATGGAAAACGACAAGCGCGACATCATATTGAAAAGTCCTACGGGAAGTGGAAAAACTATTATTCTTACTCATTTTATGGACGAATATTGCAAAAGTGTTCCCAACATTGTATTCATCTGGCTTACTCCCGGAAAAGGCGACCTAGAGGAACAAAGCAAAGCCAAGATGGACAAATATATTCACAATGCACAGACAAAACTCCTTGCCGATGTTATGACAAGCGGTTTTGTTGAGAACGATTGTTGTTTCATAAACTGGGAAAAACTTACAAAAAAAGGAAACAATGCACTGAAGGAAGGAGAACGTAAGAATTTTCTGGAACACATAGAAACTGCTCAAAACAATGGTTTGCAATTCAAAATTATTGTGGATGAAAGCCATCAGAACGACAGCGTAAAAGCCAATGAAATTCTCGAATATTTCAGAACCGACAAAATTATTCGAGCATCAGCTACACCCAAAGGTTATACCGATGCAACCATAATCGAGGTAGATGAAGTTGAAGTAATCGCTTCTGGACTAATAAAGAAACTCTTGGTTATAAATGAGGGGTTTGCACAGACTGAAGATGTAAAAGACCAAATAGACTTTCTATTGGAAAGAGCATTGTTGAAGCAGCGTGAACTTTCTTCCGCTTTTATGGGACATGGTGCTTGTGTTAATCCTTTAATAATAGTTCAGTTGCCGAACAAAAATGATGTGTTGTTGGAACAGGTGGAAAATTGGTTCGGAAACAAGCAGATTACATACGAAAATGGTTCGTTGGCTATTTGGTTGAGCAACAAGAAAGAAAATCTTGACGATATTGAAAAAAATGATGCACAACCTATTGCTGTTATTATTAAGCAAGCTGTTGCCACTGGTTGGGATTGTCCTCGTGCCCATATCCTTGTGAAACTGCGCGACAATATGAACGAAACATTTGAAATACAAACCATTGGCCGCATTCGTCGTATGCCCGAAGCCAAACATTACGAAAATGATTTGCTTGACCGTTGCTATCTATATACTTTAGATGAAAAATTCACAGAAGGAGTACAGGCTTCATTGGGCAAGGGCGCATTGAATGCAGCAAAATTGTATCTAAAGAAAATATTTAAAAACATTACGCTTCAAGGAGAATACAAGTCCGATTTAACGACAACCGCACGCGACAGCCGTCAGGCGTTGAATGCAATTGCAGCGTATTATGCAAAGACTTATAATACCGATAAAGATTACAAATCTAACATAACGAGATTGGAGACAAATGGTTACGACTTTTCAGTAGATGTAGTCAGACATACGGTTTCGGGTGATATTCATAGACTTAACAAGGAAGAATTTGATAGATTGAATGAAGTCCGTTTACGCGAACCACTGGACACTCACAAGCATGGACGCGAATTTCATCATGAAACAGCTAATATTGGCTTGAAAATCGGGCTTACATACGACCAGATGAATGTAATTGTGCGTAGATTATTTGGAGAAAAAGATAAGTACAATGAGCGAATTTTAGAATTGAAAATAAGGAATTTGTATGCTTTTGTAATAAACAACGCCTACCAACTCCGACAAGATATTCTGCAAGCTATGGCTGCCAATTTACAGCAGTTGGCAATTCCTGCAGCTAGTCAAACTACTAAATATACTTTTAAAATTCCGCAGGAAACTCTTTTTACATACGATGGCAAGGCGAAGAACCAATCGGTAATGTCAAAGAATGTATATGAGGGCTATTTGGCATCTGCCGAACCTCGTTCCGATTCGGAGCGTTCATTCGAAAAATTCTGCGAAGCAAGCGATTCAGTAAAGTGGTTTTACAAGAACGGAGACAAGGGAAGCGAGTATTTTTCCATTGTCTATACCGATAATTTGGGCAAACTAAAATCATTCTATCCAGATTACATTATAGGTTTGAAAAATGGCGAAGCATGGATTATAGAAACAAAAGGAGGTTTCGATAGAAACGGAAAAAGTGAAGACATAGACATTTTCACTTCCAAGAAATTTGAGGTGCTAAAAGCGTATTTAGATAAGCACACCTTGAATGGAGGCATTGTGCGTATGGATAAACATAGTCAGGAACTCTGCATTTGTACCGAAGAATATTCGGATGACATACATAGTGACAAGTGGAAATTGCTGAAAGATGTTTTATAGTGATAAAAAAACGGACATAGATGTTTGCGGGATATTGTATGGGCGGGATTCATACCTGCCCCTATAATTATAACATGCAAAAATGTTCTGTCCTTTCTTCGCAGATTCCATCTGCCTTGTTTACTATGGTCGTATCCGACATGCTTGAATATTAGCATTTGTAAAACAGCAACTTCTACCAATACCTTAGTATCTTATGATTACACTTACAATGGTTAATATTCTGAAACCATATCATACGAGAGTCAAGGTAGAAAAATAACTCAACGTATTGAATATAGCAAATAAGTTGTTGTTACAAAAACAAATAAAAAAGTGGACTATAGTCCGCTTTTTTTATTGTAATAGTACAATTTTTTATTTTTAACATTTGAGAAAAATATCATGAAAATATGCTATCTTTGCTTTGGATTATGAAAAAGCATATTTTCTTCTGTTTTATTGTCGGGTTGTTCGCCTGCCAATTGTCTGCCCAACAATACAAATTATCGGGTGTTGTTGTCGATTCTGTTTATCGGACTCCCATACAATATGCCAATATCTGGATAGGCAATCAGGAGGGCGGGACCATTTCCGACCAATATGGAGCCTTTTCGCTTGCTTTTCAAAAAAAGCCTGACACCTTGTTTGTGAGTTGTATCGGCTACAACAAACGTTTTGTGGTGTTGCGGAATGAAAAATTTCTCAATATCGAATTATCGCCCTCCATACAAATATTGCCGACATTCAGCCTTTCGGCAAAAGACAATCCTGCTTTTAGAATCATAAGAAATGTGCGGAAGTACAAACCTGCCAACAATATGAAACAATATCGTTCATACAAAGCGGATTGCTACACCAAAACCTTTTTTTCTTCCGACATCATTTTGGACAGTTTGACCCATGTCCGTTTTCTGGATACGTTGCAAGCCCTTTCGCCAACCGATTCGTTTGCTTTAGATCTGTTGAACAAACAGCATTTGTTTATGATGGAGTCGGTTTTTGAGCATTATTACAAATCTCCCAATCGTCATTTTGACAAATTGACCGCTTCTAAAATATCGGGTTTTTCCAATCCCGTTTTTCATTTGATTACTTCACAGATACAGAATTTTTCGTTTTATGATACCTATTTTACCGTTTTGGGCAAACAGTTTGAAAATCCTATTGCAGACGAAAAATTTTCGCATTATGATTTTTATTTGGAAGAAATTCTTTTTAATGGTAAGGACAGTTTGTTTACCATTGCTTTTCAACCGAAAAAGAATAAGGATTTTGCGGCATTGTCGGGCAAATTTGTGGTCAGTAGCGACAATTGGGCTATAGTCGATGTATTGACATCTCCCGTTTATGAAAGCACAATGATAAATATTGTTGTTCATCAAAAATACACCAAAACAGACGACAAATATTGGTTTCCTGAGGAAATCTATTCAAAATTGACTTTGAACCTGCCCAATTTATTTCCTTTTTCGGGTTATTTTTATTCCACCTATAGCAATGTGGCCATCAATATTCCATTGTCAGACAAGATTTTTTTCATGGGCAATCTCAATGCCGGCACCAATCTGTTTTCGGGCGGTACAAAAGACAGATTGCCGCAAGGTCAGAGCGATTCTCTGTTGGCTGTTTATCGTACAGATACATTGTCCGACAAAGATTCCGTTACCTATTTTGTTTGGGATAGCATTACTAGAGACAAACATTTGGATAGATATGGATATATTGTCAAATCGTTGGTTTCGGGTAGTATTCCGATACACATGTTTGATTTGGATATTACACGTTTTTTGGCATTCAACAAATATGAAGCCTGTCGTATCGGTTTTGGTTTGCATACCAACGACATGCTTTGCAATTGGATGAGTATAGGTGGATTTTTCGGCTATGGTTTTCGTGATGAAAGGGTAAAGGCAGGCTTTGATGCCAATTTTTCTTTGTATAAAAAATTCAATACCAATTTGTTTTTTGGTTTGACTTATGATTTGCAACCTGCGGGTTCTTCCTTTGAAACGCAGTTCTCGCACAAGTATTCGTTTTCATTAAACGGCTTGAACCAGATTGCCTCCCGCTATTATGACAATATTTTTAAAGGGGAAATAGGCATATCTTCTTATGTTTCAAAATATGTAATGGCCACTCTTGGCTTTTCTTTTCAAAAAAACAATATTTTGTACAACTATAGATTTACACCCGTTACTGCATTCAAAGGAAAATATTTCAATTACAAATTGGCACAAATTAGTTTGCGTTTGAGGTTGTCATTCAGTGAGATAATCTATTCTGGTGATATAATTACCTTGACCAAAGACGATAATCTGCCCATTATAGAATTTTCTTACCAAAGAGGTATCAAAGGTTTTGCCAATAGCGATTTTGCCTTCAATGGTTTTGCATTAAAGATAAGACAATCCATAAAAATACCTTATATGGGTATGTTTTCCTATACTTTGCGGGCTGCTTTGACCGATGCGGATTTGCCGTTGGCATCTTTGTATTCCAATCATGGTACATACATGGCTTTTGGTTTTTACGACAAACACACCTTTGCCACTATGTTGGAAACGGAGTTTTTGTCTGATAAATTTATTTCTCTCTATGCCTCTATGCGATTTAAACGATTGTACAAAACAAGATATTCCGCTCCCCAACCGGAATTGTTGTTGGGAGCCGCTGTCGGAGGTTTGCGACATCCCGAATATCATCAAGGTATCAATTTCAAAACAATGGAAAAAGGCTATTTTGAAACAGGGTTGATGATACATCGTATCTTGAAATTCAGCATTGTCGGTATTGGTGCGGGTATTTATTGGCGTTTTGGCAAATATCATTTTGCAAGAGAATCGGATAATTTTTCAGCACGATTGTCCCTTACCTTTGGCGGAGGGCAATAAAAGCGATAGCCTAAAAGCCTATCCAAATGCCACAAAGTCCGACAATCAAGGCAATTGCAAATTTTATCAACTTGATAAGAAGATATTTTTGAGGTTTTTCTGCCAACAAAGGCAATCCGCCATGCCCTTCTTGCATAATGGAATTGGCAATGAGCGTTGAAAAAGGCACCAGACCTTCCAAAAACATAAAAAAGACTATCAAATGAGGTCCCGATTCGGGAATAAACCCTATCAACAGGGCAATAAATAACAAGATATAATTGCTGTATTTATATTGGAACAAAATATCTGTATTGATATAATGTTTAACAACAGCCAATAGGAACAAAATGCCGAAAATCCATACAAAAATTTTCAAAAAATGTTTTTTTATCACATGGTTGATAAGATGTTCTTCCAAAAAATGGGCATCAGAAAAGAGTATGAGAAAAAATGTGGCTGCAGCAATCAATATAAAAACGATATTTTCTCCCGAAAGTCCCTCGTGATGATGTTCCGGCAAGGAAAAATGCTCTTGTAGGGAAAACATTTCCGCAAAAGAATGGTCTTCGCCTATCCAACCGAAGGCAATGCCTAGTGAAAAAATAACGATAAGCACCGATATGCCCCAGCGGACAAACAGTAAATGTTTGCCGGAATGTTTATGATGTTTATTGTGCTTATGATTATCCACATCGCACTGATGTATTTCTATATGTTCCAGAGGCAGGTGTATGATTGTCTTTGATTTTTTAGAGAACAAATTGGTAACAAATCCGGCTGCAATACCTATAATTAATAATAATGCAGACAAGCATAGGGTTTGGGCGGGTCGGGTTGAAAAATACAAAAAGGCCTCGTCTCCAAACGTGGTAATGGTGGCCGCCAGCAATGCCCCGAAAGACAATAATCCATGGCTAAACAAAGAGGCAACGGCAAAAATACCCACACAACCCGGTATCAAGCCCAAAAGTGCCGAAAAAATAATTTGAAACCGCGGATATTGCCGCAAAACTTGTATCATTTTGCCTTGAGAACGCACATTGACAAATTCTATAAACATCATCAGCATAATCACCAAAAAAGTGATTAAAATCGATTGAATGAATATATCGGAAAGGTGCTGAAAAATAGTCATTTATTTTAATGTTGATTCAAATTTTACCCTATTGATAATGGAACGTGTCAAGGTAATTTCGTCTGTGTTTTCCAAATCGTTGCCGATAGCAACCCCTCTGGCAATGACAGATATTTGTATATTTTGATTGCGTTTGCGTATATGCTGGGAAATATAAAATGCTGTTGTATCGCCTTCGGTAGTGGCTGGCAATGCCAATATCACTTCTGACACCTCTTCTTGTTCTATGCGTGCCAACAACGAGTCTATATTGATGTCTGCTACGCCAATGCCTTGCATAGGAGAGATAACTCCGCCCAAAACATGATAAATGCCCTTGTATACTTGTGTGTTTTCTATGGCAATGACATCTCTGATGTCTTGAACAACACATATTTGTGATGATACTCTATGGGGATTGGAACAAATTTCGCACGAAGGGCTGTCAGACACATTGTGGCATTTGGAACAGAAAAAAATATTGTTTTTCATATTCGCGATAGACTCTGTGAACAAACCAACCTCTTCGGGAGATTGTTTCAGCAGATGCAATGCTAATCTCACTGCTGTTTTTCGACCAATGCCGGGCAGTTTTGCTATCTGATTGATAGCATTTTCCAATAACTTTGACGAATATTCCTGCATGTCTGCAAAGATAACATTTTTTTCAAATGATAATTAAGACAGAATTATACAGATGGGGGTAGGGGGATTATTTTGTTTGATGAATCTATAAATTGGAATTTCTGATTAAAAATACATATTTGTTCAAATAAATTTTGTATCTTTGCAAATTGTTTTCTTTATTAGGATAGAAAAAATGAGTAAAATTCATGCAATAATAACCGGTGTGGAATCATTTGTTCCGGACTATATTCTTACCAATGAAGAATTGAGTCGTATGGTGGATACATCTGATGAATGGATTATGACCCGCATCGGAATAAAAGAAAGACATATTTTAAAAGACAAAGACAAAGCCTCTTCCTATATGGGAGCCCAAGCAGTAGAACGCTTGTTGGCAAAAACCAATACAAAACCCGAAGAAATAGATTTTGTTTTATGTGCTACGGTTACTCCTGATATGCAATTTCCGGCAACGGCAAATATCATTGCTGACAA
>JAFZUH010000216.1 GCA_017618435.1 Bacteroidales bacterium
AGTATAGGAGATTATGCGTTTTATGATTGTAGCAGTTTAAAAAATGTAACAATAGGAAGATCAGTAACAAGTATAGGAAATTATGCGTTTGCTAGTGATACAAATTTAACGCAAGTCAATTATAATGCAGATAGTTGCATATTAGTAGGCACTGGTATTTTTTCTGGTTGCTCAAATATAAAAACTTTGCATATAGGTAATAATGTAAAAATGATTCCCACAAAAATATTTATATTTAGAAATTTTCAGAAATTGGATTCGTTAATTATAGGCAACTCAGTAAAAACAATAGAGGATTCTATATTTAAAGGGTGTACTAATTTAAGGTCTGTAACGATAGGAAATTCGGTTACAAGTATAGGAGTTGATGCATTTTATGGCTGTAACAGTTTAATTCGAGCAAATTATACGGGGACTATAGGACAATGGTGTAATATTGATTTTGGTAATAGTTTTGCTAATCCCATAACATATAGCCAGAATTTAAATATTAATAATCAAAGGGTTTCCTATTTGAATATTCAAAATATGAATAATACAATTAAACCTTATGCATTCTATAATTGTAAAGGATTGAATTCCGTAACAATAAGCGATTCGGTTTCCCAGATAGGTGATAGTGCATTTTATGGTTGTACTGGTTTAACCAAAACTGACTATATGGGGACTATAGAACAGTGGATGAGGATTGATTTTAAAGATTGTTATGCAAATCCAATAACATATAGTAGGTATCTCAATATCAATAATATAAGAATAACGAATATAGATATTCCCAATACCATTGATACAATTAAGCCTTATGTTTTTTATAATTGTAGTTTAAACTCAATTATATTTCGCAGAGCCAATACTATTGTGGATACAAATGCCTTTAAGGGTGTTTCAAAATCCACCTCCATACAAATACCATGTGGAAGTTCGTCGTGGTATGCTTCGCAACTTGTGGGTTTTTATAATCTGCGGGAGATTACTCCGTATATCTATACCGTTCAAACGCAAAACAGCACCATGGGTTTTGTGCAGACACAAACCACCCCGACTTGTAACAATAGCAATACTTTAACATTTAGTGCTACCGCTTACAATGATAGTGCTTATGTTTTTACCCATTGGAGCGATGGTGATAGCAATAGTCAAAGAACAATAATGCTTACACAAGATACGGCATTGGTCGCTAACTTTTCTCCGTGGTACCGATTTACAGTGAAAAATGCTGTAGGTGGCTATGTGTCAATAGCAAGTCGGCCTACAATGTATAATCCGCAGGCTGTTATATCCGCCACAGCAAGGCAAGGTTTCCATTTTGCGAAATGGAGCGATGGGGATACAACCAATCCACGGACACTAACCATTGAACGAGATACCAATCTCACAGCATTGTTTGATACCAATACGCATTATGTTTCCTTTGCGGTGAATGATACCACTTTAGGTCGGATTACAGGTGCTACCAATGGAATGTATAAGTATTTTACACGCATAACAGTTAGTGCCCAAGCCAATTATGGCTATCATTTTACAAAATGGAGCAATGGCTACACTAGCAATCCGCTGACAATAGTTGTTTATGGAGATTTAAATTTCTCTGCAATATTTGATACAAATACCTATAGTATAACGCTTACAGCCCAAGATGATACAATGGGAACGGTTAAAGGTAGTGGTACCTATAAGTATTTATCCACCGCAAACCTATTTGCAGATGCCAAATATGACTATCGTTTTATTGCTTGGAGCGATGGGGATACCAACGCACGAAGAACGATGGTTGTTGAAAGAGATTCTTCATTGGTGGCACGTTTTTCCAAATGGTATAACTTTTTCGTATATCCAGAAGATACCGCCAAGGGTTTAGTTCAAGTATTAACCCCACCATCTCAATCCAACCCACAAGCCACCTTTGTTGCTTATCCCAACGCAGGCTATGAGTTTGACCATTGGAGTGATGGCAATACGCAAAATCCGCGTTCGCTTACGGTAACAAAAGATACTACTGTTTTAGTTGCTTATTTTTCGGTGTCTGTTCCACAAAGGTATAGTTTTGTGGTCGTATCCGAAGATACTTCTAAAGGAACGGTACAAATAATAACCCAACCTACACAATCGAATCCGCAAGCCACCTTTGTTGCTTTGCCACAAACAGGCTATATGTTTGAACGTTGGAGCGATGGCAATACACAGAATCCGCGTACACTTACGGTAACGCAAGATACAATATTGATAGCCTATTTTACAACACCGCCTGCACAATGGTATAATTTTTCTGTTCTTTCAGAAGATACCAATAAGGGAACGGTACAAATAGTAACCCAACCTACCCAATCCAACCCACAAGCCACTATTGTAGCTATACCGGGCATAGGTTATGTTTTTGACCATTGGAGTGATGGTAATACGCAGAATCCGCGTACACTTACGGTAACGCAAGATAGTGTTTTAATTGCGTTTTTTGCCTCCTCTTCTCAACAATGGTACAATTTTGTAGTGTTGTCGCAAGATACAGCCAAGGGTTCTGTTCAGGTTTTAACCCAACCTACGTACTCCAATCCGCAAGCCACCTTTGTTGCTTTGCCACAAACAGGCTATATGTTTGAACGTTGGAGCGATGGCAATACGCAAAATCCGCGTTCGCTTACGGTAACGCAAGATACGATATTGATAGCCTATTTTACAATTTCCACACAATGGTATAATTTTTCAGTTGTTTCAGAAGATACCTCTAAAGGAACAGTACAAATAGTAACTCAACCTACGCAAGCGAACCCGCAATCCACCATTGTAGCATTACCAAATACTGGCTATGAGTTCTCTCGTTGGAGTGATGGCAATACGCAAAATCCACGAACACTTACTATAACCCAAGATAGTGTTTTAATAGCCTATTTTACGGCATCAGTGCAACAATGGTACAATTTTGTAGTGTTGTCGCAAGATACAGCCAAAGGCTTTGTTCGGGTTCTCAGTCAGCCTACAAAAGATAATCCGCAAGCCATATTTGTGGCGACCCCTCAAACAGGCTATATGTTTGAACAATGGAGCGATGGCAATACACAGAATCCGCGAACGCTTACGGTAACGCAAGATACTATTTTAGTAGCCTATTTTGCTCCGTCATCACAGCCATGGCAAAATTTTATAGTGGTCTCGGAAAATATAAATAAGGGTACCATACAAATGATATTGCAACCGACACAAGACAATCCGCAGGCTATTTTTAAGGCTCTTCCTAATATGGGTTATGAATTTTCACATTGGAGTGATGGAGATACACAAAGTTATCGTTCACTAATGGTTACACAAGATTCTATATTGATAGCCTATTTTAATCCGAAATTTGTCCGTTCTATAGATACAAATCAAGGTAATATACAGATGTTGAAACAACCTACACCAGAAAATCCAGAGGCTATAGTATATGCCATGCCTAAGCCCGGTTATGTTTTCTCACATTGGGAAGACCGTATTGCAGGGCAACCCGTTCACAAAGACGGTGATTACAATACCGATAATCCTCGTACAGTTATTTATACAGAAGATTTGTTGCTGATAGCCCACTGGGTACCAGAAACGAGTATAAAAAATGCAAAATTGTCGGAGGAGATGATTAAAGTTTTTCCTAATCCTGCCAAAGAACAATTTACTATTAGTGGATTGGAACAACCAACAAATATTCAACTAGTAAATACTATTGGACAGGTGGTCAAACGCTTTGACAATGTAACGGAATCTATTATTGTTGATGTATCAGATTTGTCCAAGGGTATTTATTTTGTAAAAGTAGGCAATAGGATAAGAAAACTCGTGGTAGAATAAAAAAGAAGGAAAAATAAAAGTTAGAAATTAATACATGCGAAAACAAATAAAGACATTAGGATTAGTTGTCTCTTCATTATTTTTGATAGAGGTAACGGCGAATGCCCAAACGGCATTTCCTGCAGTAGGTGGTAGTGTTTCATCTGAAGCGGGTTGTTTGAGTTATACGGTGGGGCAGATAGATGTGGGCAGTGCTATTGGGCAAAGCCAAATAAGTATGCAGGAAGGGGTACAGCAGACCTATCAGGTAGAATGTTTGTTTGTGCAAACTCCAACAAAGGATATCGATATATCGGTTTATCCCAACCCCGCCATAGATGGTGTATTTGTAGAAATACCTTATACTGAAAATGGTTTGCGATATGAATTGCTCACAACTACAGGTCGTATATTAAAACATGGCAATCTAAAGGACAGCAAGCAAAAAATAGATATGAGCGTTTATGCGGCAAGCACATACGTGTTGCGAATAATAGGAAAAGACTATGAACGTGATTTTAAAATAGTAAAAACAAAGTAAATGAATGTTAAATATAAAAATAAAATAGAGATGAATATCAAGAAATTCCTTTTGATTGCAAGCATGGTGATAATGAGCATGGCAAGTATTTTTGCCCAAGCACCGCAAGGCTTTACCTATCAGGCTGTTGTACGTATTTCTCCTAAACACCTTTTAGCCAATACTTTGATAGGAGTTCGGATTTCTATATTGCAGGGGTCATCTACGGGAAATGTAGTTTATAGCGAAGAATACAGACCGAAAACCAATGAAAACGGCTTGTTTTCCATTGTTATAGGAGAAGGAACGAATAGTATAGAACATATAGACTGGTCAAATGGACCTTATTTTCTTCAAAGTGAAATAGATCCTAACGGAGGACACAATTATACATTAAATACGATACAACAAATGTTTAGTGTTCCCTACGCCTTACATGCAAAAACGGCAAGCAATGTGTCGGGAGGTATCAATTATGACAGTTTAACCAACAAACCGACACTTCCGACCAAAGTTAGCGATTTGGCTAACGATGCCGGTTATCTGACCTCATACACCGAAACGCAGGTATTGAGCAAAAACGGAGATACTTTGTTTTTAACAGGAGGCAGTTATGTAGTTTTACCGGCAGGTTTTAGCGGAAACTATAATGACTTGACAAATAAGCCCAATTTGTTCAGCGGAAACTATAACGACTTGAGCAATACGCCGAAACTGTTTAGCGGTAATTATGATAGTTTAACTAACAAACCGACACTTCCGACCAAGGTTAGCGATTTATCCAACGATGCCGGTTATCTGACCTCATACACCGAAACGCAGGTATTGAGCAAAAACGGAGATACTTTATTCTTGACAGGCGGCAGTTATGTGGTGTTGCCGGCGGGTTTCAGCGGAAACTACAACGACTTAAGCAATAAACCGAAACTGTTTAGCGGTAATTATGATAGTTTAACTAACAAACCGACACTTCCGACCAAAGTTAGTGATTTGACCAATGATGCCGGATATTTGACATCATACACCGAATCGCAGGTATTGAGCAAAAGAGGAGATACTTTGTTTTTGACAGGCGGCAGTTATGTAGTATTGTCGGCAGGTTTTAGCGGAAACTACAACGATTTGACGAACAAACCTAATTTGTTCAGCGGAAACTATAATGATTTGAGCAATAAACCGAAACTATTCAGTGGCAATTATGACAGTTTAACCAATAAACCGACCAATATCAGTTATTTTACCAACGATGCCGGATATTTGACCTCTTACACCGAAACGCAGGTTTTGAGCAAAAACGGAGATACTTTATTCTTGACAGGAGGCAGTTATGTAGTATTGCCGGCAGGTTTCAGCGGAAACTACAACGATTTGACGAACAAGCCTAATTTGTTTAGTGGAAATTATAATGATTTGAGCAATAAGCCGAAACTTTTCAGTGGCAATTACGATAGTTTAACAAATAAACCAGCAATTCCGACCAAGGTTAGCGATTTAACCAATGATGCCGGTTATCTGACCTCATACACCGAAACGCAGGTATTGAGCAAAAACGGAGATACTTTGTTTTTGACAGGTGGCAGTTATGTAGTATTGCCAGCGGGATTTAGTGGAAACTACAATGACTTGACAAATAAGCCGAATTTGTTTAGCGGCAATTACAACGATTTAACCAATAAACCGACAATTCCGAACAAAGTTAGCGATTTATCCAATGATGCAGGATATTTGACCTCATACACTGAAACGCAGGTATTGAGCAAAAAAGGCGATACTTTATTCTTGACGGGAGGCAGTTATGTAGTATTGCCAGCGGGTTTCAGCGGAAACTATAATGATTTGACGAACAAACCTAATTTGTTCAGCGGAAACTACAACGATTTGAGCAATAAACCGAAACTGTTCAGTGGCAATTATGATAGTTTAACAAATAAACCGGCAAATGTCAGTGCTTTTACCAATGATGCTGGATATCTGACCTCTTACACCGAAACGCAGGTATTGAGCAAAAACGGAGATACTTTGTTTTTGACAGGTGGCAGTTATGTAGTATTGCCTGCTGGTTTTAGTGGAAACTACAATGATTTAATCAACAAGCCTAATTTATTTAGTGGTATTTATGATAGTCTAACCAATAAACCCACACTATTTAGTGGAGATTATGACAGTTTGACGAATAAGCCGACCAATGTCAGTGC
>JAFZUH010000217.1 GCA_017618435.1 Bacteroidales bacterium
CAATGCAACCGCTTTCTTCTTTTATAAAAATCAATACCCCGAAAATAAAATTTTATGCTATCTTTGCACAAATTGAACAAATGGAAACAATAAAAAAGATTTTCAGAATAGGCAACGGTCCTTCAAGCAGTCATACTATGGGACCGAAAAAGGCTGCGGAGATATTCCTGCAAAAAAATCCTTCCGCGAAAAACTATCGTGTTACCCTCTACGGCAGTTTGGCCGCTACGGGCAAAGGTCACCTTACCGACCAAGCCATTCTAAACGTATTAAACCCTATTGCCCCCACAGAAATAGTATGGCAACCCAAAATTATTTTGGATTTTCACCCCAACGGAATGCTCTTTGAAGCCCTTGACGGAGAAAAGGTGTCGGACAGTTGGACTATTTTCAGTGTTGGTGGGGGTGCATTGGGCAGCCCTGATATAAAAGAAGAAGACAAACAACATATCTATTCCCTCAATACGCTGACGGAGATATTGCAATGGTGCAAACAAAGCGGCAAAACCTATTGGGAATATGTACAAGAATCAGAAGATAAAGATATTTGGGACTATCTGTCTGAGGTTTGGAAAACCATGCAAAACGCCATAGACAATGGCTTGGACACCGAAGGTATGTTGCCCGGCCCTCTCTGCGTAAGACGTAAGGCTCCCGAATATTATATCAAGGCGATGGGCTATACCGACAATCTGCGGACACGAAGCCTTGTGTTTGCCTACGCTTTGGCATGTGCGGAAGAAAACGCTTGTGGCGGGAAAATCGTTACCGCTCCCACCTGCGGTTCGTGTGGGGTGTTGTCATCGGTGTTGTACCATTTAAGCAAAAACCATTCGTTTTCGGATAAGAGAATACTAAAGGCCTTGGCTACGGCAGGTCTTATCGGCAATATAGTAAAACACAACGCCTCTATTTCGGGTGCCGATGTCGGCTGCCAAGGGGAGATAGGCGTAGCCTGTGCTATGGCTTCCGCTGCCGCCAACCAACTGTTTGGCGGGAGTCCTTCACAAATAGAATATGCCGCCGAAATGGGTCTGGAACATCACCTCGGTCTGACATGCGACCCAGTGTGCGGATTGGTGCAAATACCCTGTATAGAACGCAACGCATACGCCGCCGCCCGTGCCTTAGACGCCAATATTTACGCGACACTGACTGACGGCAGACACGTGGTGTCGTTTGACAAAGTGGTGGCAGCCATGAAAGAAACAGGACATAACTTGCCGTACCTGTACAAAGAAACAAGTACGGGCGGTTTGGCAGCATATTTCTAAAACAATAACACCAAAAAAACAATGGAACACATCTGTACACCCAAAGCAACTATCGTTATCCACGGGCAAAGCATTAGCCAAACACAAAAATGTCTGGAAAATGACGACCCGACAGCACACGCTGTTGTGGAAAGTGTACGCACGTTGAAAAAACTCAGATTAAGACCCCAGCAAGTGCAAGATTGCCGTATATATGTTGAACAAGGCATTTGCCCGATGTGTGCCGCCGCATTGCGGAATTATCATATCAAGTACGTTATGATGAACCGACAAGAGGTGGAGATTACAAAATTTTATTTTCAAACAATATTATAATATGGACATCATATTTCACGACATACACTTGGATAAACCACAAAAACAAGAATACCTAATAGAATTAAAACAAGATATGGATATAGTATTAAGCGGCATACGCCCGACCGGAAACCTACATTTAGGAAATTATTTTGGAGCAGCAAAGAATTTTGTCAAGATGCAATACGAGAACCAATGTTATTTCTTTATTGCCGACTATCATTCGCTGACGACCCACCCCCACCCCGAAAACCTGCAGAACAATGTCAGACAAATACTGATAGAATATTTAGCCATGGGTATAGACCCCGAAGTGGCAACCTTGTACGCCCAAAGCGACATACCCGAAACAGCAGAACTGTACATGTTTTTAAATATGAACGCCTACCTCGGGGAGTTGGAACGCTGCACCTCATTCAAAGACAAAGTGCGACAACAGCCCAACAACATCAATGCGGGTTTGCTCACCTACCCCACGCTAATGGCGGCAGACATACTGATACATCACGCCGACAAAGTACCCGTAGGAAAAGACCAAGAACAACATTTGGAGATGACGCGAGTATTCGCCAATCGGTTCAACAAGATGTATGGCGTAAGTTACTTTAAGGAGCCGCAGGCCTATAACTTCAATCAGAAGTTGGTCAAGATACCGGGATTGGACGGCAGCACCAAGATGGGCAAATCGACAGGGAACGCCATCTACCTCAACGATGACCCCGCCGTTATCCGCAAAAAGGTCATGAAGGCAAAAACCGATGCCGGCCCAACAGAAATGAACCAACAACCCCCGCAGGAGATAGAAAACCTGTTCACCATTATGGAAAATGTCTGCACAGAAGACACTTATCGGCATTTCAAAGAAGCCTACAACAACTGCACAATACGTTACGGCGAAATGAAGAAACAATTGGCCGAAGACATTATCACCTTTTGCGCACCCATCAAAGAGAGGATAGACGAGTTGAGCAAAGATGACGCCTACCTGCTAAAAGTACGCAAACGCGGAGCCGAAAAAGCCCGCGAGAGTGCGAGCAAGACCCTTAGAGAGGTGAGACAGATTATCGGGTTCGGCAATAGATAAAGATGGAGCAAAGACAATAAAAAGAGGAATTGCGAAGGCAATTCCTCTTTTGTTTTTGTATGTTCGCTTAGAGGCGGAGTTTGTCAAAGTTCTTGCCGAATACTCCGCTCGTTTTGGCGATGGATATAAAAGCGTTGTTATCTATCTCTTTGATGAGTTTAATAATCTTGGCTTTGTCCTGACGATGGGCTATGACGAGAAGAATATCCTTTTCTTCTTTGGTATAAGAGCCGTAGCCTTTGAGCAAGGTGGCACCTCGGTGCAGTTCTTGGTTTATTCTTTCGGAAATATCCATACTTTTGGACGAAAATATCATAAACTGATATGTCTGACGGTGTCCTTCTATCACCATATCGCATGTGACGGTATAGGCAAACATGGCTACGTAACTATATACCAAACATTCTATAGACTGAACAATAAAATAGGAGCAACCTATGATAACGACATTCATCATCATTGAAAGTTTGCCGTAAGAAATGTTTCTGAAATGGTTGATAACAAGTATAATGATGTCGATACCCCCTGTGTTGCCTTCGTTATTGAGTACAATTCCGACCCCGAAGCCTGCCAGCATAGAGCCCAACATAGCACAAAGGAACGTGTCATCGACCAGCGGGGCGGCGAACAAGGGCTGGAACACCGAGAAGAATGCTGACAACAGCACCGAACATATAATTGTGGTGATACTGAACTGTCTGCCCAAAATCTTGAAGCCAACTCCGACCAAAGCAACGTTCAAGACCAAAGACGATATACCAACGGGAATTTTCAGAGAGAAATAGAGCAGTGACGCAATACCGCTAATGCCGCCACCCATAAGTTGGCTGGGCAGCAGGAACGCAGACCAGCCGAAAGCAAACAATGCCAAACCTATCGAAATCAAAACCCATTTCTCCGCACTACTATAAACTTGTTTGAAAGTAAGTTTCTTCATCTTTTGCAATATATTTGGTTAAAGACTTATCTTGGACTTCTATTTGAAGCAGGCTTGTTGCCGTTAGTATTGGTATTGACTGCGGGCTTGGTTGCCTCCGTGCTTTTGGGCTGACGTGCAGCCGGTGCGGAAGAAACATTGTGGCTTGCTTCCGCATTGACAGCATTGGAACGGGTGCTGTTTGCGGGATTCGGCGAAGATATGTTTTGCGAGCGGTTGCTCTGATTGACAGCAGGCGAAGTCCTTTCCGGCTTTTTAGTTGTATTATTGCTCGGTTGCGAAATATTGACTGACCTGTTGGAAGTATTCGGGCTGATTGTCGTACTGCTGTTTGTTGGCGAAGTAGATATATTGGTTTTGATATTCGCCGTAGAACGTGTTGTTTTTTCATCTGTTCCCAACTGTTGAGGACGAGAAATGGAAATATTGACAGATTCTTCGGGTGCTTCCAACTTATAGGTTTGCACATCGGAGGCAAATTCCTTGACGGAACGCTGGCGTGCTTCGTTGTCGGAATTGACTTTCTGAATGTTGGTGGCTCTGCTAAGTTCATTTTCCATATCTTGGGTAGGAGCCGAAGGCATATTTTTCATCATAGACAACTCCTCGGAAGAATAGTAAGACTTGTTCCAACTATCAAAGTCCTTTGTTTCCAACGCCCCTGACTTGGAAATGTTGTAACGTGAGATATTTCTTGTCTGTGCATTCACGCCTTGGGCTGGATAATTGTAGCCGTGACCTTGCGGTTTGTTAAATTGCGGATTTTTACCGTCATTTCCGTAACGATTGTTGTTATATCCGTAATGATTGTTGTTGCGGGGACGCGGCGGCTGGTTAGGACGGTAATATCTATTATACCTGTAACTGTCGTAATAGTATCCGTTGTTGAAATATCTGTAATTGCTGTAATAGTATGGTCTGTAATAATTTTCCCAATAGTTGTCGCAATAATAGATAATCTTCAACGCGTACTGACGGGCTATGTTGGAATATTGCAATGCCTTATTGTAAAGCCCAAGATTATACATCCACTTGGCGAAAGACTGATAATTGACGGCTTTGCTCAAATACCCCTGCGTGGAATAATTGTAATAATACACAATATCACTTGCCTCGTTGATGATATATGATGTCTTGTTGAGAAAACTTAGCGTAGACGTTTTGTGATATTGTGCCATAGCCTGCTCTGACGTAACCGCCAGCAGGGCAACAATAATCAAAGACATCAATTGGGATTTCGCTGTTGATTTAACAATATTTCTTTTCATGATAAACATCTGTTTCTAAAAGTCAAACAACTTAATTTCGTATTTATTGAGATATAGTTTGTAAGCAATTATATCTGAATACCATTATTAATTGTTACGGCACAAGTTCCACTATACCGTTTTGGTCAGGGTTGGTATTATTGCCGTTTTGCGAAGTACCGCCATTGCCATTGTTATTGTTACCGCCATTGGTATTGGTGTTATCTTCTTCGGTTTCTTCTTCATCGGTATCTGCCGAAGAGTTGTAAGACGACTTATTCAATATTCTGCGATAACGCTCAACATTGACATTCCACGCATTGATGAAATTGTCATATCCCTCAGGGTTTTCCAAAACAACAGAATAGGCTTCGATAATCTGTGTAACAATATCATATTTAGAATCTACATTATTTCTGGCGTTACGCAATGCACCACTTTGTTTTTGTGCATTGATGGCGTTGCGTTGAAGTATGAGAGCCTTAAATTCTTCATTCTTATCGGAAAGGAAATCCAACAACTCATTAAGTTTTAACAATGTTATACTGCTTGTCATTGTCTCAACTTGGAGGTCGGAAATAAGATTGGTAAGTTGAGCGGTTTGTGTTGAAGACCGTTTATTAATATCCAAATTGTAGATGTCAATAATATTTTTTACTTTTTGAGCCGCCGCCTGTTCGTCAGGCATAATAAAACAATTTACCCACGCATTGACAATATTGCGAATGGCTGAATAGGCGTTGTCCCGTTCGCTATCTACTTGGTTGATAATATCTGTAAACTGATTTGCCCTTGACAGCATAAAATAATTATCTTCTTCTATAAAAGAATCATTAAATTGCGATACCGCAGCAGATAGTTTTACATTATCGGAAATATCAACATTTGATAGCGAAATCTTAAATTCTTCCATAAAATTGAAATGGTCTGCATTGGTCAGTTTGGTTTTGTCTAATTTCAAAAACTTAGTCATAATA
>JAFZUH010000218.1 GCA_017618435.1 Bacteroidales bacterium
ATGCTCTTTTAACAGGGACGCTGCGAATGTTCCTTCGTTAGGGTCGTAAATGATATAATAAATATCATTTTCTTCATACTCTTTCTCGTGTTCTTTCATGGTGGAAAGCAAATAGGCAAAGCAACTGCTGCATGGATATTTAGTATTGATTATCAATACTAAAGATTTTCTTTTAGGAATATTTAATGAATCAAAATAGGCTCCTATTGTATGGAGGCTATCCTGAAATTTCGGCAAATCGCGTTTCTTTAAATACGTATTTTCCCAATCGGTAATGCTTGTTTTTTTTGCTTTTTTGGAAAACTTTACTGAATGCCGTTGTTTGTCAATATTGGATTTTACGTTGGCCACATTGCCGACCATACGGGGAACACCATAACAATCCTTTTTAACGGAAGCATAGCCCAAATGATGAAAATGGCTGTCCATAAGTTGCAATATTTCCTGCCAAGGCTTGTAATCCTTATAGGAAATAATGGAAATAAGCCGCATATAACATTGTTCCTGTTCATTCCATTGCGGATTGTCAAAACGTAATGCCATGTGATTGTCATCGGGTTTCATGGAGGCGGAATCGGTATTGATAAAGGCATAGTCGTATTTGCTATCCCATAATTCCATGGTATCTTTTTTGAAATCATAACGGTATATTTCATGCGTAAATTCAAAACCGATGAAAATATCATTGTTTTTGCCCAATATAGCCCAATTGCCGCCTCTGTGTCCTTCATATTTTTTCCCGAAACAGGAAGAAGGATAACGAATATTCAGCATACTGACATTATGGGTTTTCAAATTATACGTCGCCGCTATTTGGGGATTGAAATCAGCATAGTTTTCATTATGATATGCAGGCCAAGTGCTAAAAGTCAGTAACATTTCATCTCCTACCATGCGGTTGCCGATAATATCATACCCTTTAGTAGTAATAAATTTATTTTCGGTATTATACCCTTTATTAGAAATCTGAATAGTTTCATCCTCAATTACCGGCACATTGTCAAAAAAATATTCTCCTTTTACATTACCTTCCGCATCTAATAGTATCATATCTGCCTGTTGTACGTTTTGTTCTCTTTTACGTAAAACATAATAGCGTGAATAGAATAAAAAAACAGAGTCAAGACTATGAAGATATACCGCATCAATACCATTTGCATTCGTTTTGGTAAGCGGTATTTTCTTGGTTTCAAAAGACTGATAATTATACACATATATGGTGTCTTTATCCCCGTTATCAGAAACCACATAATAGACGGTATCTCCAAGTTGTTGCCAAACACGGGGTTCACACCAACGATAAAAAGGTTCGGGATGTATGGTGAGAAAGTATTCATACATCAAGGCGGCATCCGTAGGCTTAGGGGCTATTTCATAATCGTAGAGCAATATTTTTTTGTTGTTCTGACAACTTGCCAAACAGTAAAAAAGAACTAATAGAATGGAAAACAAATACTTTTTCATAGGAATGAGATTTTAGTGTTGATGCCCCAAACGCCAAGAAAGGTCTATAATATGATTGTTACCATTAGGATCACACCAATAAACGCCTTCATGATCAACGCCATTGATATCTACCCAAACTCTACCACATGTATTCCCTGGCAGAACGCAAGTTACGTGATAAATATTATCAATTGAAGACAAGCCTCCTTCTCCTACTGGCGGTTCATATATAGGTGCCATATCAACAAAATTTCCATATTCATCATAAAACGGACCATCAGGACCATTTGTTGATGTAAAGAAAGTGGAAGTTAACGAATCTCCTTCCAATTTTTGATGTTTTACCACTTGTTCAGTTGCTACTTTATCTGTATTTGTAATTTCTTTTTTGCAGGCAACAAAAACCAAGCCTGCAACTACGAATGCTGCTACAGCAGCTAAAAAAATTTTTTTCATATCTCAATTATTTTTTTATGTTATCTTTTCGCTGCCATGAAAAGGTGGCAGCCTCCTTTTTCTTTCACATGCAGTTCAAACTGCTTTCGGCACAAGGAACGGAAAAGAAAATCCCTTTGCTGCATAAAAGCACTCAGGTTTTGTGGATCATGC
>JAFZUH010000219.1 GCA_017618435.1 Bacteroidales bacterium
GCATGTTCTCAATATCTTTGTTTTGCTGAATGATATAATTGTGTTTCTGCGTGCATGTAACACTCAAACAAGCAATAAGAAAAAAATATGAAAATATTTTTAATGATTTCATAATTAGTTGTTTACGTCTTTCAAGTCGTCTATGTTGAAATTGGTGTCTTCTGTTGTTTTTCCTTGGTTTATCTCCGCATAGTCTTCCAAACCGCTGATTTTTTGTTTTTTGTTATTCATCTCAATCAGTTGTTTTACCGTATCGGCAGGAATTGCATAAAACATGTGGTTGCTATCATTTTTGTAACTATACCACATTAAATTTTTGAAAATATCAATTTTATTGCATGTGGCATCTCCTTTTTCGGTATGGATAACAGTGTGAATATTAGGAAATTTCTTTAATTCTTCTTGATAGGCTTCGTTTTCAAAATTGATACAGCATTTCAGTTTTCCGCATTGTCCAGCCAATTTTTGTGGATTGAGTGATAGTTGTTGGGTACGAGCGGTGCTTGTTGCAACTGATTGAAAATTGTTGAGCCAAGATGCACAGCATATTTCTCTACCACAAGAGCCCAATCCGCCTAAACGTGCCGCTTCCTGACGTACACCTATTTGTTTCATTTCTATGCGGATATGAAACTTATCGGCCAATATTTTTATCAGTTCTCTAAAATCAACACGTTCGTTGGAAGAATAATAAAAAATAGCTTTAGAACCATCTCCCTGAAATTCAACATCATTAATTTTCATATCTAAATTGATGTCCCATGCCGTATAGCGGGATTTCATCATGGTTTCGTCTTCTTTGTTTACAACGCTTATCCATTTTTCAATATCGGAAGTTTTGGCTCTACGATAGATTTTTTTTGAAACTTCTTTTACGTTTTTGTTTTTCATTTGCAATTTAACCGTATCACCCATAAGAGATACAATTCCAATATCATAGCCTGTTGCAGATTCGGTAACAACAATATCGCCTATCTGCAAATGCTCGTCTTGAGGCAAAAGCATAAATTCTTTGTGGCTGTTTTTAAATTGTACTTCCGCAATAGGGAAGATATTGTTGTTTTCTGGTAAGTCTTCTATCCAATTATGGGTGGATAATTTGCAACATTGACTGCAAAAATTATGACATGTATTGTTTGCTTCAGTGGGAGGATTGTGCAACCCACGACTTAAAAAAGCATTGCTACATATATGGTCAGCCTCATAACTATGTGAAGATGAGGGGTCTATATAATCTTCTGATTCGGAATTCTCTTCCAAAAAATTGGTCTTTTCCATTGTTAGATGAATTTTATTTAACTTACAAAGATACAACTTTTATTGATAATAAAATACCATCTGAAAATGTAATCTGTTAAAAAGAAGAAAAACATTGAAATACAATGTATAGATAATTTTATAAAATGTTTTTCCGTTTTAAAAGCAATCCGTATTGAAAAAAATATTATCTTTGCAAATCCTATGCGGATGTGGCGTAATTGGTAGCCGCGTTAGACTTAGGATCTAATGTCGAGAGGCGTGGGGGTTCGAGTCCCTTCATCCGCACAAGCAACAATTCAAGATTGTTGCTTTTTTTTTAACATTTATTTCAAAAAGTCCGCTAATTTTTTTTCATCAATAGCAATGTATTGATAACTTTGTTGAATTTTGCCGTTTTCTGTAAATAAGATAACAGGCATTTGTCCATGGGTGATATTCAAAAATGTATCTACTGTGAAAGTTGTGTATGTTAATGGACTTATTTTGTTGGTTTTGAAAAATCTATTCATGGGAATATCGTTTTCTGTTCTCCAAAAAATAATTTTGACATTGTCTTTGTTCAAATTTTCTTTTTGAATAGCAAGGTCTATCTTTTTGGCTGATTTTTGACAATATTGACAAGCGGTAGAATAGAGACATATAATTTGTCTGTTTTGGGAAAAATTAGTTTTCTGACCAGTGTTTTCCAAGGCAATTTGATA
>JAFZUH010000220.1 GCA_017618435.1 Bacteroidales bacterium
CCATAACTCCAGTTGCATATCCATCCACGTTTTCGATTTGATATACGGATTGCAATTTATAAGATCCTTTTTCTTCCTTAAATATAAAATAAGTTGGTTGTTGAAAGCTTCCTATCAAAAATACATCAACAGATTCCACGATAATGAATCGGATGTCCTCTATTTGAGTTTTATAAATTCCCACCACATCTACCCGCATAACCACGTTTCTGTAATTCATATATACCAAAGAATCAATCATATAAGTATTTTTTGATATAAAATACTCTCTATATGAAGTATCTGAAGGTATAAAATATTCCTTTGCGTCAGGATTAATGTAAGAAACCAACATTAGGTTAGAATCCAATATTGTAATAACTTTTTCGTCTTCATTAATTTGTTGGAAATTATTAATATATATATAATCAAAGTCAATTTGTTGGGCAAACAAATCATTTAACATCAGCAACAAGAAAAGAATAATAAGATTTTTCATAACTAATGCCTATAAAAAGTATGATAAAATTTTCCATTATTTGATTGAAAACTAAATTGAAAAGCTGCTGATTTTGTTGAGATACTGCCATTGTCATAATATTTCTTTGCATCGTTTTCTCCTAACCATGCTCTGCATCCGCCTGTAGGATCAATGAAATCCTTTTGTACAGATTTTATTACTGCAGCTATTGAATTCGTAAATCTTGTTTCTTTATTCAAATGATCCATTCCATTTTTTCTTGCTTCTGCAAATGCACGGCTATTAGAATTACCACAACCCTTTTCTCCCGTAAAATATCCAGAACTTGTATATACTATAGTGCCTTCTTCGTTCTTCCTACTCATTCTAATTTTAATGGCTTGATAAAATCCGCCTTTTGTATAGGTTGACATATTATTAATGGCTGCAGCATAATATTCAGCAACTGTCGCATCTGATGTTTTAGTTGCATCTCCTTTATTTTGAACGCGATTTGTAATCTTTTCATCACTACCTCTACTTTCTCCACAAACCCAAGTTGCACGATCCAACAATTCAGAATTGGATATTGGTAACGTTTCTTTATTACTGGCACTTATAACAAAACCATCTGCATCCTTACTCACAGAAGTAGCTGTATAGGCTATATTATCAGTGTTCCTGTCTCTTCCCAACCATTTACCATTGAGGTCATAATAATCTCCTATTTCACACCCACTCGGATCCACGTACTTCACAGGATTGTTCGCACAATAGGTGTAAGGTGAGAATGTCGGATATTTTTCAAATAAAGGATCTCTACTTGTAAACACCGGTGGCTTGTAGTACCTTGCTTCGTAGTAGTACATCCCTGTTTCTTCGTCAAGTTCTTTCGCATTAAAACTATACTTAGGTATTCCATTATTACCAAAGTTAATATTATACTCTGTCGTAATTTCACCAAAGGGAGCATACAAAAAGCCCTGTGTAATTGTAGCATTGTTATTTGTTACAAATGCCGTACTACCCAAGTGATTTGGGTGATAATAATATATATCGTTGGGTGTTCCCGTAGGTTGTAATGTATTTACATCTATAAAAGGAGGCAGGTCTATAGGTACAGTTTCTTCAATTAACTTATGGATATCCTCTCTAAACTGCTCTTCTAATTGCAATTTACGGTCTTCCAATATATTATTGTTTATGGCTATGGTTGTGGTATTATCTCCCAAGCGGGATGCTATGCGTTCCATACCATTATAATAATGCTTTGTATAGTTACCAAAAGCATCAAAATTCAGGTAGGTATTAGGATAAAACATCGCTTGCTGCAGTTGCAAGTTCAATGGTTGTTGCTGGCCGTTTATCCATACATTGGTATTGTATAAACTTAATTTATACGTTCTTGTGTTGGCAGCATTGTAACCGTAATAAGCAAAACTCATTACATCATCGCTATAGGCTTTGAGATTGTTCTGAGAATTAAACAAGAAATATTCATTATAAGGGTTTGGAGTTTGCACCTCTCTTTTTCTTAAAGAACCGTTAATACCAAAGGTAAAGAACACATCCTCGTCCCCATTTTGCATGGTTGGGGCAAACGGGGTCTGGCTGTTGCCAACATTGTTGGCATGGCTTGGATAAGTCAAGGAACGGGATATTTGGGAGGTGGCGTTGTTCAACATGTCTGTCTGTGTGAGGTCGTATTGCATTATTTTGCCCCAGTTGCCATAATTTACGGCTAATTGGTAGCCGTTGTTTTGGCTTTCTTGTGCTGTAAGCAGTTGGTCAGTGCTGTCATAGGTAAATGTTTCCGTAAAATTTTGGTTTGGCAGCCACGGGCAAGTGCTTGCTACTTGGGTAACATTGCCAACAAGGTCATAGGTGTAATTTATGGAAGACAAGGTCGTGTTGTTATCCGTTGTTTGTATGGAGGACAAACGGCGGGTAATA
>JAFZUH010000221.1 GCA_017618435.1 Bacteroidales bacterium
AGAATAATACAAATTCAAGTTGAAAGGTTATATAAAAATGTAGAGACATCAATTATTTGAGCCTCTACGTTAAAATATGAAAAAGAAAAATTAAAAAAATCAATTTTTCAACTCACGCTCTATTTGCGTGATGAAGTTGAAAGTTTGTTCGTACATTTTTTCGGGAGTCATATCCGAAGATGGCGAAAAACGCACATATTCGCACATCTGCAAGGTGGTCATAAACACTTCTATACTTTGAGGTTTCATATTGTGTTGCGACAATTTTTCTTCTGCCGTATCCATTGACAATTGTCCGATTGGAATATGAAATTTATCACTCACATATCCCCACAGCACCTGTGAAATTTCTTCATAAAACTCTTGTTGGGCATTGGCTTTGAGCAATCTTTCGGCTTTTTGCAAACGTTTTTTTGCAGTTTTGGCGGCTTTGCGGTCTTTTACCAAGACAATATTTTGATTATCCTTATGCTTTTTGCGAACAATAATATAAAATATCAACAGACAAAGAAACGGCAATGCCAACAACAGATAATACAAACCCGTTCCCATGAATGTATGATGTTGTTTGCTTGGACTGACATCGGTCTTGATATGACGAATGTCATTACCCAACATCTTAATGTCTTTCTTATTGCTTGTACTATTATAAACGGTTTGTCCGCCCCCTTTTGACTTGTCTACATTAAGCGTAAACTCTTGTCCTTTAAGAGTCATATATTTTTCTTGTCCCTTGTCATAATAGACAAACTCGGCAGCAGGCAAGGTGTATGTCCCCGGTGTTCTTGCTATGAGAATATATTCAAATGTTCTTGACCCCGAAACACCATTGAGACTTGTTTTAATATTATCGGTAATTTTAGGGTCATGTACATCTATATCTGCAGGAAACTGCAATTGAGGGGCATTGATATATTGCAAATTGCCATTACCCGAAATGGTTATTTTCAAATTTGTGGCATCATCTGCCGATACCTTATCACGTGTCAATGCCGATTGTATGGAAAAATTGCCCACCAAACCGCTAAAATTATCGGGTTTGCCACTCTGCGGAAGCTCTTTTACATTTAAATTAACCGCATTGGAAGCAATTTTCAAATCAATATTTTGTGCATGCGTTGTCGGTCCACCAAAGAATGCATCAAAAAATGGGTCACCTGTGGATTGTTGTTGCTGTTGCACCAACACTTGAACCACCAAATCGGCTTCCAAAGGACTAATTTTTATCTGTCCGCTTTTTTGCGGATATACGGCAATGGATCTAATATCTGATACATGATAACGTTTGCCGTTAAGGGTTTCTGTATAACGTTTAGGTTCGGCATTTTTGTCTCCCAATTCGTATGTCCAGCAATTACTTGCCGAAGGCATACTTGTCAGACTGGCTTGGTAGCGATAAGCCTGCTCACTAATGTACATCTTGTAGCGTATAATCACCTGCTGCCCTACGTATGGATTGGCATTATCAGCAGTAGCCCGAATGAAATAATCGTTTTTGTTGAACGAACTATTGGTATTTTGTTGTCTGGATTGCGTGCTTGAAGCAACACTGGGAGTATTTTGAGGTGAATTATTGGTTGTTGAACGCCCCGATACAACTCTTATGGTCAAAGCATTGGACTGTGTCTGCTCCTTGCCTGAAGAAAAAGTAACAGAAGGAAAAGTATAAGTTCCCTCCTTGTTGGCAACAAACACATAGGTGTAGGTGTACGATGAATTGGAAGTCATTTTCCCGTTCACTATAGATATGGATGACGAGGAACTAACATTTGGTCCATTGATAAGGGTGAAATTTTGAATATTCATTTTCGGCAAAGACGAAGGTTTGTCATTCAATACAAAACTCAATTGAAAATATTCTCCGACTTCCACTTCACTTGGTGCTTTGAGGGTACAAGTGAATTGTGCGTAGGCTGGTGTTGATACCAAAAGGCATACTAGTACGCACAAACTAAATAATATCTTTTGAAAAAACGTTCTCATCTTACCAATCCTTTTCTTGTTTTACAGGTCTGCCTGTTTGCATTTCTTTAAGTTGGACTTTTTCTTGCGTATTTTTCTCGTTTTGTTGCAAGGCATCCAATTGACGTTTCATTTGTTCTCGTTTTTGTCTGTCGGCAGAACTTTCCTGTTGATTGTCTTGTTTAGTATCCTTATTTTTATCTGGTTTGTCCTGATTGTTTTTATCTTGGTTTTTATCTTGGTTTTTATCTTGATTTTTGTCCTGATTTTTATCTTGATTGTTTTGATCTTGGTCTTTTTTATCCTGATTATCTTTTTTATCCTTGTTATTTTGATTGTTCTGTTGATTATTTTGATTATTCTGTTGGTTGTTTTGATTATTTTTTTGGTTTTGCTGTTGATTCTGTTGTTGCATCAACAACATTTTCTTGGCATATTCCAAATTATATTTGGTATCCATATCTTTGGGTTCAAGTTTCAATGCTTGCTTATAAGCCTCAATACTTTCCTGATATTTTTGCTGTTGCAACAAACTGTTTCCCAAATTATGATAGGTTTTGGCTTGAGTGGCTTTGTCTATTTGCTTATTTTCCAACACAGAAGCCCATTTTTTTTGTGCATCTTCATATTTTCCCTGCCGATAGAGGGCATCACCTTGATTGAACAAACTCTTGTAATAATTGCCCGTAGAAGTATTTGCCTTGATATAATTGGTATTAGCACTATTGTACAAGGCTTGTGCCTGTCTGTTTTTTTCCGCAATCACATTTTGATTGCTTTGTCTTTGCT
>JAFZUH010000222.1 GCA_017618435.1 Bacteroidales bacterium
CAGAGAAAAAGAAATATTACCTACCAACAATACAATAACCTTTGCATTCCGTCATCATATCGACAGGCAACCTTTGGATTTGAACAACCGATATTATACCAATGCATCAGGAAACGAATATACTGTAAGCGAAATTAAATATTTCATTTCCGATATTTGTTTGTACAAAAATGGAGAAAAATACAATATACCTGATATTCATTATGTTGATATTGCCTATCCGTCTTCGCTTTTTTTGACCACACCTACAAAATGGGAAACAGGCTTATACGATTCACTTTCTTTTATTTTTGGCATAACAGATGCAGAAAACATCTCCAACAGATTTGTCAATTTTCCTGAAAATACAATGAGTTGGCCTGTTATTTTGGGAGGCGGATACCATTATATGATGATAAACGGCAAATATAAAGAAAACGATACCCTCAAAGCCATGAATATTCATTTAGGACGAGGACAGATTTATGCAGGCAGCACTCATGCCACAGATTCCATTGTTGGTTTCGTGGACAATAGTTTTAAAGTATGTATGCCTTTAGGACAAGTACTTTTTGACAATACAAAAGACACTATTTTTGTAGAAATGAATATAAACAATTGGTTTACAAATCCATTTAATTATGACATCACTTATTTTGGCAGTCATATTATGCAAAACCAAACCGCTATGCAAATGATAAAAGAAAACGGGCAAAAAGACGTTTTCAGTGTCAGAAACGCCAATTAACGTTTAATCGTAATTGAACCCTTTCTCAGATATTGTTCACCCTCATAGGTGAATTTAAAATAGTAATAATACACATTATCAGGCAAATTATCTCCACACCAATTATTATTATAATGTTGCTGTTCAAAGACAACACGCCCTAAATTGGTAAAAACAATCAAATGATTCAGACCTGTATTTTCTTTCCCTTGTATTTCAAAGCAATCATTATAGCCATCACCGTTAGGAGTGATGATATTGGGAATGAACAATTCCGGTTGTTTGGTTTTTTCGCCTTCATCTGCTATGGCAAAATCCTCTTCACTTGACTTGTCTTGCAAAGTTTCTTGTCTGATTTCATCTTGATAGTTTTTCGCAACTTCAGATTGTTGGTTTGAAGTTGGTATTTTTTCTACTTTTATATTTGGCTCTTGATTTTCCGTTGTTGTTTCGCCAATATCATGCACCAAGGTTGGTTCTACCTGTTTTTCGGATTCAACTTCTTCCGATTGATTGGTATAAAAATCTAAAATTGTATCTTTCTTCAATATCGGACGGTGTTTTGTCATAATTGGAAGTTGCTCATTATTATCAGACAATTGGACTGTTTCTTGAACGTCTGACATAGGCAAAGTATCGGCAACAACCACCCCTCCATTAGTATCAAATTCCTGATTGTCCTTATCGGATTGGTTGATAAAGAAAAAAGTTGCCACCGCCACGGCACCCACAACACAAGCAAGGGCAACCTTAAAAGCAATAGAAGAAACAAAAGAATGAACAACAGAATGTTGAGGCATGGGAAGATTATCCAACTGCGAGGATAATCTGTTCCAGCATCTGTCTGGCGGAATGCTCTTATATTGAGACAAATCCTGTCTTATCTGTTCATCAAATTGTTTATCTTTATTCATCAATCTCTATATATTTGCAATTGTTTTTGCAATTCTTTTCTTGCCCTATTCAATTGGGAACGCACTGTTCCTATATTTATATTCATCATTTTAGCC
>JAFZUH010000223.1 GCA_017618435.1 Bacteroidales bacterium
ATAAACAGGCAGTGGTTTATTATGTAATATATTGTTGATAAACAAAGGTATCAACTTTTCAGGAAATTGATTGGGTCCATAATTGTTTGAACAATTGGAAATTACGTTGGGCATACCAAAAGTATCATGGTAGGCTCTCACCAAGTGGTCGGAACTTGCCTTAGAAGCAGAATAGGGACTATGTGGACGATAAGGTGTTGTTTCCACAAAAGCACCTGTTTCGCCCAAAGCACCATAAACCTCATCAGTAGAAATGTGATAAAAGCGTTTGCCTTCCATATTGTCTGCCCAAATAGCACGGGCGGCATTCAACAAATTGGCGGTTCCTACAATATTGGTATAAATAAAATCCAATGGAGACGTAATAGACCTGTCTACATGCGATTCTGCCGCCAAATGTATTACAGCATCAAACTGATATTTTTGAAACAATTCATTAATAAACTTGGCATCAACAATATCCCCTTTTACAAAGGTATAATTGGACTTGTTTTCTACATCTTTCAAGTTTTCCAAATTGCCCGCATAGGTCAATTTGTCCAAATTGAAAATATGATAATTTTCATATTTGTTTACAAACAACCGCACAACATGCGAACCAATAAATCCTGCTCCTCCTGTTATTAATATATTTTTCATTTTTAGTGTTTTATATAATCAACATCTTCTACTTTTTGCCAAATTTCACTTTTGGAAATTCCCCACTTTGTACCTTTTAGTTTCAAATTTCCTTCTTTGGTCAAAGCGATATCCACTTTGCATGTCATTCCATGGTCAGGGTGATAGGCCGTTCCCGACCATACACCCTTATCATATTTCAAATCATACATAACATCTAAACCCACAATTGTCCTGTTTTGCAGATTGGTTTGCGGATTTTTTTTATCTGTACGCACGTTTCCATGCTTATCAGTAGGATATTTTAGCCACATGGTTTTTGCCGCATAAGTATTGTTGTTTGTTTTGTAAAATTCAACAATAGCCCTTTTGTCTGCCCGATAAAATTGTTTTTTTATCAACACATCGGCACTTGATTGAGCCCAAAAAGGCATGCACAAAGCGACAAAAACTATGCAAAGACCATACTTCATACTACTTTTCTATACGAATACGGGCATCAACGGCTACTACGGCAGTTGGCGAACCCAACAATGGATTCAAGTCCATTTCAGCAATTTCAGGAGCGGCTTGCACCAAGGCTGAAACTCTTGCCACTGTTTCTGCAAACAAATCTTCATTAACAGGTTCTTGACCTCTTACACCTTGAATAATCTTGTAACCTTTCAATGTCTTGATTAACGATTTGGCTTCATCTACAGTTACGGGAGCCAAAGCCGCTTTCACGTCTTTCATCACCTCCACAAAAATACCGCCCAAGCCGAACAACACTTGATGTCCGAAGCCCGCTTCTTTGGAAGCACCTATAAAGACCTCTGTACCAAAAAGCATTGGATACATTTCCACGGCATAAGTTTCAGGTATTTTTATCAATCTGTTAAATTCACGAATTACGGTTTGTTCATCTTTTACATTCAAAACCACTCCGCCCACATCAGATTTGTGCAAAGGTCCCACAACTTTCATTACCAAAGGATATCCTGCTTTGCGGGCAAATGCTACGGCATCGGCTTCCTTATCCACTTCCACTTCCAATTTTCTGGCAATGCCGGCTGCGTCCAACAAGGTACGTATTTCTTCCAAACCCAAATAACCGTTTTCGGCATTATCAACCACCTTGCGAACAGCAGCAAGGTCTATTTTGGGCATTTCCGGATTCAATGGTTGAGGTTTCGGAGTATTGACCACCTTTGCCAACGCATTTCCGAACACACATTCTTCAGGAAAATTGATTCTATGTTTGTTTTTGATAAAATCTTCAATTTCATCTTTCACGTTAATGATAGACGGCAAAATCGGGAATATCGGTTTTTTGCATGTTTTCATTTTTTCGTCCAAAACCTTATATACTTCCCAATTGGGGAACAATCCCGGAGACCCGAAAATAACAACCATCGCATCAATATTGTCAAACTTGTTTTCACAATAATCTATAATATGCCCCAATTGTTCAGCGGTACCTGTTGCCAAAAAGTCAATAGGATTGCCTACCGAAGAACCAGCAAACAATTTTGTGAGCAATTCGTCTGCATCTTTTCCTTCAATATGAGGGACATCCAAACCATTATTGGACAACACGTCTGTAAGCATAACCGCAGGGCCGCCGGCGTGAGTGATGACAGCAATATTTTTCCCTTTTACTTCAGGATGCATAAAAACAGAACAAACTGTTGTCAATTCCTGACGATTGTGACAACGCACAATACCTGCTTTTCTGAACAAAGCATCTACGGCAACATCAGACGTTGCCAATGCACCTGTATGTGAACTTGCGGCACGGCTACCTGCAGCGGAACCGCCCGATTTGATAGCAGCGATTTTACAACCTTTGTTGATTAATGACGTAGCATGTCGTAACAGTTTTTGCGGATTTTCTATTTTTTCCATGTACAACATGATAACTCGGGAACTTTTTTCGGCATCAAAGGTATTATCCAAATGTTCCAAAACATCTTCTATACCCATTTGTGCGGAATTGCCGACAGCCCAAACGCTATTGAACGCCAAACCGTTAGAGATGCCATACTCTTTAATGAATACGGCTGTTGCCCCCGAACCTGTAATAAAATCGACACCCTTGGGGTCTAATGTAGGGATAGGTGCATCGAAAGCACCACAATAATTGGTATTCAAAAAACCTGTGCAATTGGGACCTATCAAACTGCCCCCAACGCTGTTGATTGTATCTACAATATGCTGTTCCAATTTGGCACCTTCGGCATTTTCTTCACCGAAACCGGCTGAAAGTATAATAAAACCGCCTGTTTGTTTTTCTTTTGCCAAACAATCCACTGTTGCCGGACAATATTTGGCGGCAATAGCCAAAATTGCACAATCCACATTGGGCAAATCTTCCACTCTTTGGCAACATTTTATACCTTGCACCTGCTCTTCTTTGGGATTTACGGCATAAACGGTACCTTTAAAATTACTATTAAGCAAATTTTTTAACACTTTGCCTCCCGGTTTGTGTAAATCATTGGAGGCACCTACAACAACTATACTTGTCGGATTCAATAATTTTTGGCTTATCATGACCTTTTTTTTATGATTTTTTATTATGTTATTTCCTTAAAACAATATTTTGCAAATGTACATCTTTTTTTTGAAAAAAAAGACTTCGCAAGCAAAAAACAATGAAAAAAGGCGGACAAAATCATTTGTCCGCCTTTTCGCTATCAAAATCTTTTTCTTTATTTTCTGTATTCTATCTGACTGATATATTTTTCAGAACTTCCCGGATAAATTTTGGTTATTTGAACAGGCCAATTGCCGTCATACTCATAATCGAAATTAATGATGTACGGTTTGTTTCTCTCCATACCTGTTATTGTTTTGATATTGTTCTTGTTTTTATAAATATAATCGGATTCATCACCAAAAGAAGCCTCAATATATAATTCCAAGAATCCATTAAACGGATTGATTTTATCATCATAGGTCAGTTCATAGGTGGTTGTTTCTCCGTCTTCATCATATATCATCTTGGAGATATTTTTGCCAGACCATTCAAATGAAACCGTATAACCAGCAACCTTTCCCTTGTGTGTTGATTGTGATTCTGCTATACGAGCCATATTGTCTTCCATTATTTGGGCAATTGCCGGTTCAAAAATAGCAGACAACAATTGATTCTGCTCTTTTTTCACGTCTGTGTCATAACGAGGATACGAAACCGTAATCTTTGACAATTTCTTGCCGTTATATTCAAAGTCAAATTCTGTGGTTTCCATAGTACCGCCATCGTACATCGATGCTTTTTTCAATTTATTGCCCTCATATTCAAACCATATATATTCATCGTAATCTATATTTTCTATGCGGAGCAACCTTCCGTTTTTGTCATAGACAAAATTTTCCACCCAAGAATAATGAACAATTTGTTTCAACTTGTTTTTGTCCCATTTCCACACTTCTGTTGTAGTATCATTATCCCCTATACCACTATACGTAGGGTAGATATAAGTTATTTTACTGATTTTCTTTTTAGGGTTGTAAATACCATCTTTTTTGCAACCGACAAAAACAAACATGGCTGCCACTGCCAAAAGGACTACTTTTTTCATACCAAACTTTTTTAATTATTAATAGGTTTTTTAATTTATTTTTTTACAAAGATACAAATTTATTTTTTTATTCCCGACAAATACATAACAACTATATATCAGCAAATTACATTTATTTTACTGAAAAAAATGAAAGAAAAAGAATTGATTTTGTAAAAAAAATGGAAGAGTTTACAAAAAAATGAAAAAACAACTATCGGACAGACACTTGTGCCCCTACAAACTATCTCCCAATGCTCATTTCTCACCTCCAAACAAAATCCACCTGATAGTCTTACAACTATCTTACCCTTACAAAAAATTTCATATATTCTTGTATTTCAATTGATTTCAGATAAACCATTCGCTTTCTTGAGAAGGTACCGCCAGAGGTGACGGAGAAGTTTTCGCAACCAAAAAGGGACGATAACTATCGTCCCTTTTAAATGTATTAACCCAAACTAAATGCTCTATTCTTTGACGAATTTTATTTTCTGAT
>JAFZUH010000224.1 GCA_017618435.1 Bacteroidales bacterium
GAAAACTGTCAATGTTATCACCTCCCATAATAATGGAATATTGATTGTTGGGGTAGAGTTTTCTAATTTTTCTTAATGTTCTATATGTATAAGAGGGGATAGGCATATCAAATTCAATATCAGAAGCCTTTAGAAATGGAATATTTTCTATCGCTATTTGAACTAATTGTAACCGAATGTTTGCATTAAGCATATCTTTTCCTTGTTTAAAAGGACTATTGGGAGAGATAACAAACCATATTTCGTCGAAATTGTAGTTTGTGTACATATATTGGGCAATAGCAAGATGTCCATTGTGAATAGGGTTGAATGACCCAAAATACAGACCGATATGCATAAACGGAAAAAATGAAGCGGAGAGACAGGGATTCGAACCCTGGGTACCCGAAGGTACAACGGTTTTCGAGACCGCCCCGATCGACCACTCCGGCATCTCTCCTTGAAAGTGCAAAGATAAGCAAAAAAGATGAAATATTACTTTTTTTTAGAAATTAAATTTTTGAGATAAAAGAAGTGCAAGTTTTTTCCCTTGAACAATTGTCATACAATGTTATTTGATATAAATAAAAGACAACACCTCTTCGGATAAATAGGCCGAACCCGGATAACGGTCTGTATAATCCAAATTAAGCCAATAATCTTCATTTTTATCCAAACGATAAAAAACCTCTTTGCCTGCAATTTCATCGGGAAATAAAGTATATATTGCATTAATATATTTTTCAAAATTACTTTTTGAACCACAATACATTTCGGGATATACATGTTTGGGAGCCCAAACGATTCTTACATCACAACCTATCGCTTTGAGAGTGGAAGCCATTAAAATGGAATAATCATCACAATCGCCAGCCATAAGTTGAATACTTTCTTGCGGAGAGGCAAAATAGTCGAACCCAGATGGGTCGGTAACGTATTTATAATTATTTCTAATATATTTTATCAAAGAAAATTGCCGGCAAATCTGCCGATATTTAGTGTAATAATTTTCAAAATAGAGCAAAGAATGTTCTACAGCAAAATTTCTGACTACAGAATCTTTATAATTAACCTTTTGTTGTATGCGTTGTTGCAAACTAATATGAGGCATTGCCACTTTTTGAGGAGTCAAAGTATTGACTTTTGATGAATTTTTTGAATGGGGGGTGATGTTGTTATAGGCATTATTTATTACTGAAATGCCAGTCCAACCTATTTGTCCTAAAAGTAAAACAAGTGAAAAAAATACCAACAATGAGGCTGTAATATAATATATTTTTTTTAAATGAATCCACAATGCAATCAAACCAATAAAGACAAATAAGGCTGTAGCAATGAATTCAATTTGATATTTTCCAATAAAGAAGGAGGGAATAAATTGAGTGAAAAAGGCCGAAAAAACAAGAGCAACCATTATGGAAAGCAATATGCCAATAATGGTTAATCGTATTTTCCGCTTATTTATTTGTTTTTCCAATTCTATCTTTTTGAAGCAAAGATAACATTTTTTATCATATTGATGGCAAAATATGCCGTGATAAACATAGTTTTTTTATAAATTACTACAATAAACTATAAATCAAATAAATATAACAAAAGACAATCATGGTACATATCATCATTGTCTTTTGTTAAATACTTGTTTTTTCAATGTTTTTTATTTAATCCAAAGGGGTGAATGTCCCAATACTTTCAGCGGTTTTGATAAAATCAGGATCAACTTGTCTGTGCATTTTTACCGCGTTTTTCAATGGTTCATAATGGATTTTCCCATTTTCATAACCGACCATTACACCACTTTTGCCTTCCATCAGAGCATGAACGGCCGCTACGCCAAATTCACTGGCGGCAATTCTGTCTTTTGATGTAGGTGAACCGCCTCGTTGTATATGTCCTAAGACAGTAACACGAATGCTCACTTGCGGAAATTCATCTTTTAACTTATCGGCAATAGCCATAGCCCCGCCTTCTACACCTTCGGCAACAAAAATCAAATTAGATTTGTTGCTTTTGGCACGTTCTGCCAAGAAAGAACGGACTTTATCCATTTGGTTCTTTTGTTCCGGTACCAAAATAATTTCAGCACCGCAAGCCAAACCGCTATTGATAGCTACAAAACCGGCTTCATGTCCCATAACTTCCACAAAAAACAATCTATTATGCGAACTTGCCGTGTCTCTTATCTTGTCAACGGCTTCTACAACGGTGTTCAAACAAGTGTCATAGCCGATAGTATAATCTGTTCCATAAATATCATTGTCTATTGTCGCCGGTATGCCTACAATAGGAATATCGCAAAGTTGAGCCAAATCGTTGGCACCTCTAAATGTACCGTCTCCACCGATTACAACAAGAGCATCTATATTGGCTTCTTTCAAATTTTTTACTGCCAAATTCAAACCTTCTTGAGTTTTGAATGATGGGCAACGTGCCGAAAGTAATATTGTGCCTCCTCGTTGAATAATTCCCCTTACATTGTATGAATTTAAGGGGATAAATTTTTTGTCCAACAAGCCCTGATACCCTGATTCTATACCAATAACATACCAATCATTATGGGCAGCCATTCTTGTTACTGCACGAATAGCGGCATTCATACCCGGAGCATCGCCTCCGGAAGTGAGTAAACCTATTGTTTTTATCTTTTGTTCCATTATTTATTCTATTTTTGCTTTTAAACTTAAATCCAAACTTTTTACGGAATGTGTCAATGCACCAACAGAAATAAAGTCCACACCTGTTTGAGCATAAGAGAGAATATTGTCTTTAGTTATATTGCCGGAGGCTTCTGTTTCGTATTTGCCACCTACCAATTTTACGCCCTCATTGACCATTTCAGGGGTGAAATTGTCAAACATAATCCTATCCACGCCACCAATGGATAATACTTCCTTAACGTTATCCAAAGAACGTGTTTCTATTTCTATTTTTATGGACAAATTGTTTTCTTTGACATATTGTCGGGCTTTGTTAATAGCATTGGCAATGCCTCCTGCAAAATCAATATGATTGTCTTTGAGCATAATCATATCGTATAATCCGAATCTGTGATTGCTGGCTCCACCGATTTTTACCGCCTCTTTTTCCAGCATTCGCATATTCGGTGTTGTTTTTCTGGTATCCAACAAAACTGCTTTGGTGCCTTTTATCAATTGGCAATATTCATTGGTAGTAGTAGCAATGCCACTCATTCTTTGCATTATGTTGAGGGTTAAGCGTTCTGCCATGAGTATGGAACGCACACTACCTCTAACATTAAAAACAATATCACCTTTTTGGACAGCACAGCCATCTTGTATCAATACTTCAATTTGTAGATTTTTGTCTATAGCGGCAAAAACTTGTTTGGCAATTTCTACCCCAGCAATAATACCATTATCTTTTACCAACAAAACTGCAGTTCCTTGGGCTGTAGCAGGTACAGACAACAATGAAGAATGGTCGCCAGAACCAATATCTTCTTCTATTGCATAATGTATAAATTGTTCTATCTGCATAAAATTTATCGTTTTTCTATTGTAAATTTAGTAATGGTTTCTTCTGTACCATTTCGCTTGACAACATAATAGATTTTAAACGAATCGTCATTATGTTTGGAAATATATGTTCCTATTGAAAATTTGGTGTTTTCAGACATTGAACCACCTTGTTTAACATTATAATTCTTGACGGGATAAGTTGCAAAAAAATTGGATAAAACAGACACCGCTTGTGTTTTGCTATATACCGAAGAATTGCCCAGTATGTTCATTTCCACATTGGGACTCATATATTTGGACAATTGCTGCATATCACCTTTGGCAATAGAATCGTTTATGGCAGCAATTGTATCAGTAGTTGCGGCTATACATACAACACCCATGAATAAAACAGTCATGGCAATCCATGAAAAAAGACTATGTTTTATTGTGAATGTATTTTTTTGCTTATTCATTGTTTTTTTTAGTTATTAAGTTATGTTATTATATTCAACAAAATCCGTGCCGAAATATTGTTATTCATATCTCAAGGCTTCTATAGGGTCCAAATTTGAGGCTTTCTTGGCAGGATACCAACCGAAAAATACACCAATAATTGTACAAATAGAAAATGACAATATGATGGTATATAGTTGTATTGATACCGAAATATGAGCAAAGTTTTCAATCAAATATGCCAATGATACGCCTAACAAAACTCCGATTAGCCCGCCAGCCACACTAATCAATATGGCTTCTATTAAAAACTGCCACAAAATATCTTTTCCTTTGGCTCCAATGGACATTCTCAACCCAATTTCTTTTGTTCTTTCGGTAACAGAAACAAACATAATATTCATAATGCCAATACCTCCCACCAAAAGAGAAATACTTGCTATAGATGCCAAAAGCAATGTCAGCATCCCTGTTGTGGAACTCATCATTTCCATTATTTCTTGTTGGGAATGAATACTGAAATCATCTTCATCTGTAGGTTTTATTTTGTGTTTAGTACGCAAAACCTCAGTAATTTCTTCAATGGCAGCATCTGACATATCCTCATTGACAGCCGAAACGATGATAGAATTCAGATAAGTAATAGACAACATCCGTTTTTGAACAGCAGAAAATGGGGCTAAAATCAAATCGTCTTGGTCCATTCCCATACTATTATCACCTTTGGCAACAAGGGTGCCGACTATCTTGAACGGAATTTTATTGATACGTATATTTTGCCCTATAGGATTTTCTCCATTGGGAAATAAATTGTCCATTACGGTTTTTCCAATCACACATACTTTGGCAGAAGTTTTTATGTCTGATTCTGTAAACATTTCTCCTTTTTCTATTTCCAACTTTCTGATATTTAAGTAAGATACATTTACACCATAGATAGATGTCGGGGTGTTGTTGTTGGCATAAATAACTTGAGCAGAAGTGTTTACCATAGGAGTTGCTTCTGAAACATATTCACATTCTTTCAAGATGGCTTCATAGTCTTCATATTTCAGTGACTGCATATCGGCACTACTTTGCCGTACCGGTCCACGCATATCAGCACCGGGACGAATGGTAATCATATTCGACCCCATTTGTTCTATATTGCCAAGAATGCTTTCTTTGGTGCCTTGTCCTATGGCAAGCATGGTTATTACCGAGGCAACACCTATGATAATGCCCAGCATGGTAAGTATTGCCCGCATTTTATTATTGTTAATCGCCCGAAAGGCTATCCGAAACAGATTGGCTATATTCATTGTTATTCGTTTTCTTCTTTAGGGAGAGAGGCTAACACATCGGCGGCAGACACTATATGGGTATTTTTCTCATCTTGAATTACTTTTCCGTCTCGCAAGACAATATTTCTACTGCTAAAAGTAGCCAACTCGGGATTGTGGGTTACAAAAACAATCGTTCGTCCTTTTTGATGTAGTGTTTGAAACAATGTCAAAATTTCGTAAGAAGTCCTTGTGTCCAAATTGCCTGTTGCCTCATCTGCCAAAATAATTACAGGGTCATTGACCAAAGCCCGTGCTATTGCCACTCTTTGTTGTTGCCCGCCTGAAAGTTGATTGGATTTGTGCATCAAACGCGATTGCAAACCCACCGCTTCCAAGGCTTCTATGGCTTTTTGTTTGCGTTGCTTTGCCGAAACTTCACCATTGTACATCAATGGCAATTCAACGTTTTCTATACAAGTTGTTTTGGGTAATAAATTATAGGATTGAAAAACAAAACCGATTTTTTTGTTTCTCATTTCTGCCCGTTCGTTTTTATTCATCTTTCTTACAGAATATCCATCTAAATAATATTCTCCTGATGTTGGTGTGTCCAAGCAACCTATTAAATTTAACAAGGTGGATTTTCCAGAACCACTGGTGCCCATTATGGTAACAAATTCACCGGATTGAATATTAAAATTTATGCCACGCAAAGCATGGACAACTTCACCTCCAACGATAAATTCCCGTTTAAGATTTTCAATTCTGATAATATTATTGCCCTGCTTATCCATTATTTTTTTCTTCTTGGTCCCGGCATAAAAGGATTGTTGTTCATTTCTTCTTGTTTTTGCTCTTTCAATGAAACTTCTTTCATGGAAACAACAACCTTATCGCCTTCTTTAAGACCTTTTAAAACTTCATATTCTGTGCCATTATTTGCTCCGACTTCCACTTTTTGGGGATGCATATCATTTCCGCTTTCTTCCAACCATACCATTGTAGGCTTATCTTGTTGGTTTTTGCTGCTTTCCATATTTTTAGCAGGCGTATTTTCTTGTGGAGCAAAGCCCTCTGGTTTTTTTGTGGGTTTTGGGGCCTTTTTCAGCAAGGCAATATCAGGATTGAATCGCAAAGCCTTTGCCGGTAATACAAGCACATCGTTTACTTCCATGGTAAACACACTGACATTGGCTGTTAAACCGGGCATGAGTTTCAAATCCGGATTGGGGGCTTCTACAACAACAGAATATGTTACCACATTGGAGGTGGTCTTGGCTTCTAATCTTACTTGTATTACTTTGCCTTCAAACACATCATTTGGAAAAGCATCAACGGTAAATTCCACTCTCTGTCCCTCTTTCACTTGTCCAATATCGGCTTCGTCAATATCAACAATTACCTGCATTTTGGTTAAATCGTTGGCAATAGTAAATAGGGTAGGAGTATTGAAACTTGCAGCCACTGTTTGTCCTTCCGATACGGCACGCGAAAGCACAACGCCGTCTATTGGGGAAACAATGGTTGCATAACTTAAATTTTTCTGGGCTGTTACTACCTGCAATTTCAATCTTTCATAGGTGTAACTAGCGTTTTTGTATTTATATTCAGCATCTTCATAGTCTGTTTGACTTACTGCTTCTTTTTCGTACAATTCTTTTATTCTATTGAAATTCTTCTGTTGGTAATCCATTTCATTTTTAGCCGAAGCCAAATTGGTTTGCTGACTTTTCAACTCTGATTCCAAAACCGTTTTGTCCAATTCGGCTAACAATTGGCCTTTTTTTACCACAGAATTATAATCCACATAAATATTGGCAATCGTTCCGGACACTTGAGTACCCACTTCTACCGAAGAAATAGGTTCTATGGTACCTGTGGCGGTAATCGCATTTACGATATTGCCTCTACTAATGGTTACGGTTTCCTTAACTATTGTTGTAGCCGATTTGCGGGATAACAATAACGCAATCAATATACAAAGAACAATAGCAATGGCTATGATTGCAAAAATTATTTTTTTCTTTTTCTTACGATTTGTATTCATTTTACACTCCCTGATATATATTGAGAATCAATTGGCTAAGCAAGGCTGTGTATTTGTTTTGCAACACATTTTGCTGAGCCGCATTCAAATTATTTCTTTCCACCAAAATATCGGTAGCATTTTGCATACCCAAACTGAATTTCTCCGCTACCAAATCATAACTCAATTCTGCAGACTCCAACTGCTGTTTGGAAGCCAAATATTCTGCTTGTGCTGATAGACAATCTTGATAGAGCGATTCTATCGTTTTGAGCATATCGTCTTCTGCTTCTGCATAATCAAATTCTATTGACTGTTGTTGTATTTTCGCCTTTTGAACACTTGCATACGACTGCAAGTTTGTAAAAATAGGAATCGAAAGCCCTAAACTAAGAGATTGTCTAAACGTATTTTTCATTTGATCGCCAAAATCTTGTGCTGTACCATATACATTTGACGAACCTATGCTTCCATTTAATGATAAACTTGGAAAACAATTTGCCAAAACTATCTTGTAGTTCAAGGCTGCCATTTTTTTATTCACTTCAGCCAAATGCATGGCAGGCATATTATTCAAAGCATTTTGATAAATTTGTTTTTTATCCGCCAAGGGAACCATAATTTGAGATTCATCAATGTCAATGATAACAACATCAATTTCATCATCAATACCCATTTCCAGCAATTGTTTGAGTTGCAATTTCATGTTGTCCAACGAATTTTGAACTTTTACCACTTGAGCGTTTGCTGAAGCGTATTGCGATTGCAGGGTAGCATATTCACTTTTGGAAGAACTGCCTGCCTCCAACAATTTTTTGCCTCTTTCCATTTGCGATTGGGCTACCGTTCTGTTTTGGGTTGCAATATTTAAAGCTTCTTGGTAATACAATATTTGCATATAGGCTTTTGTAATGGCAATTTTTATATCATATTCCGTTTGTCGCATTATAATTGCCGTTTGCTGGCTTTGGATTTTGGTTTGTTTCAGTGTCCAAAAATTTTTCAATCCTCTAAACAAATCCACAGATGCCCCTAAACTATATGAACCTCCCCATTGTCCGGTAATCCTATCTTCATCTTTATCATAACCACGATTATACGATTGGGAAACAGAACCCGACACGCTCGGAAACAAAGATGCGATTGCCTGTTTTCTGTCAATTACATCTTCTTGTTCCGACAACTTGACTTTTTTTATATCCAGATTGTTCTCCAAAGCATATTTGATACACTCTTCCAATGTCCATTGTTTAGTAGACGTTTGTCCGAAAAGTATTGAAAAAGAGAACAAAAAAAACAAGAAAACAAATATATGTCTATATCTCATTTGTTTATATTTTACACCAAGAAAACGCTAAATCTATATAATTATTGTATTTATGGGATAAAAAAATGGGTATAAAAGTTGAAGTGAATAATTTATATTGGAAAAATATGCTACCTTTGCAAAATAAAAATAACAAGTTATATTTGAAAGAAACATAATATATACAATGTAAATCTGCAGTATAATCAGATCATACAAATGAAAGTGGAACCCTCACATATTATTGAATCTACGTTTGTCAATGATATTAAAAGAATCGTTGAGCAGGGGCGGCGTGCCGCATACGGCACGGTGAATGCCGTGATGATTGAAACATACTGGCACATTGGGCAGCGTATTGTGGAACAGGAGCAGCAAGGAGAAAAACGGGCTGGATATGGTACACAACTAATTGAAGTGCTTTCTGCTGAACTGACACTGACATACGGCAAAGGATTTGGCGTTAGAAACCTATGGCTATTCAAACAATTCTATTTGACATTCAGTGATTTAGAATTTCTGCACACGCGTGTGCAGAATTTAACTTGGTCGCATATTCGCACCACTCTGCGTGTCGAAAATCCCGAAGCCGCACGTTGGTATCTGCAAACGGCATCGCAGGAAATGTGGAGTGTTCGCACACTCGACCGAAACATCAGCACGCAATATTTTGAGCGGCATTTCAAACAGCCGCAAATTCTGGAAAACCCCGAGAACAAGCAGCAACCTGACAAACTGGAGATTCTGAAAAGTCCGGTAATGGCAGAGTTTCTTGGATTTCAGCAAAATACCGATTTCAGCGAGACTGAATTGGAAAAGGGCTTAATCAGTCATTTGCAAGAGTTTATGATTGAACTGGGCCGCGGTTTTGCATTTGTGGCACGGCAACAGCATATTTTTACTGATGTCGGCGATTTCTATATTGACCTTGTTTTCTACAATTACTTGCTCAAATGTTTTGTGCTTATTGATTTGAAAAAGGGACGCATAACGCACCAAGATGTTGGTCAAATGGATATGTATGTGCGGATGTACGACGACCTTAAGCGTACCGAAGGCGACAACCCGACAGTGGGCATTGTGCTGTGCAGCGAGACAAGCAAAGACATTGCTCGCTACTCGGTTCTAGAACCTTTTTGCCGCAAAATATATGCCGCTGATGCCTACCGAAGAGGAACTTCGCCGCGAAATTGAACAACAAAAAGAATTATATTTATTGCAACATAAAACATTAAACGAATTATAAGAAACAGAAAGTAAAATTTTAATATACCAAAATCGTTACACATTGATGGGCAGCAACATAGATATATCGGAGTACACAACACTGTTGAAACAAATCAAGCAGCGGGTGCAACTTGCACAAAAGAGAGCAATCTTTTCTGCAAGCGAGGAAATGTTGCGTATGTATTGGGATATTGGCGAGATGCTGTCGGTGCGGCAAAAAGAGGCGGGTTGGGGAACCAAGTTTCTGGAACGCATATCGGTTGATTTGAAAAACGAATTCCCCGAAATCAAAGGCTTTTCGGTGCGCAATTGTCAGTTTATGATTCAGTTCTACAATGAATACAATCAAGAACTTACATTTACGAAACCGACAGTTTCGCAAACAGAGGTGTCAATTACGAAACCGTCCGTTTCGCAATTGGCCACCAGTAAATACACCTTGCCCATAACTCGCATAAGCTGGGCACACAATGTGGCAATAATGCAGCGAGTCAAAAATATCGACGCCCGCTATTGGTATATGGTTCAGGTAATTAAAAACGCTTGGAGCCGCGATTTTCTTGTTGAGGCCATCAAACTTGATTATTACGGCAAACAAGGTGCTTTGCCTAACAACTTCGACACAACACTGCCCGATGTCCAATCGGAGCAAGTGAAAGATATGCTAAAAGACCCTTACGTATTTGATATGCTGACATTTACCAATAATTACACAGAACGCGATGTTGAGTTGGAGTTGGTAAAACATATCGAGAAATTCTTGATTGAATTGGGTAGCGGATTTGCCTTTATGGGTCGGCAGTATCATCTTGTGGTTTCCGACAGCGATTATTATATCGATTTGCTGTTTTATCACACATTCACACACCGTTATGTAGTGATAGAGTTGAAACGTGGTGAGCTTATGCCCGAATACATCGGAAAACTGAATTTTTATTGCTCGGCAGTTGACGATGTTTTGTGTAAAGAGGGCGACAATCGCACAATTGGCTTACTTTTGTGCCAAACTCGTGACAAGGTGAAAGCCGAATATGCACTGCGTGACATAAACAAGCCGATAGGCATTTCGGAATACGAGTTAGGGCAAGCCTTGCCCGAGCAACTAAAATCGTCGTTGCCGACAATTGAAGAAATTGAAGAATCATTATCGAAATAAAACATTAAACGAATTATAAGAAACAGAAAGTAAATATTAAATAACATATTATTAATCAGCGTTTGCTGTATTTATTCGGCTCGGCTTCAAAATTCTGCAAAATTTTATTACCGAATGTATTGATTACGAATAAGTCTGTGAATGCCTATGCATTTGCGTGGGTATGGACTTATCAATCAATACGGGTTTTGCAGAGCCTTGAAGCGAGGATAAGAAAATGTCCACGTTTTTTTTGCTCTACAACAAACCCGTATGTCCGACAAGATAAGCATTCGCAAAACTTACACGCAAATGGAAAGGATTAACATCATTAAGACAATCGGCGAGGATTTTCTAACGTCGAACATTGAAAATGGCGAGTATTCGTACGCTCAAGTAATTGATCGCAAACTTTCAGGACACTTCAAACTTGACATCCGCTTCTATGACGAAAAGGCAAAAGTAGCAGTGTTAGTTGAAACAAAACAAAAGTTTAACAAAAATGACAAACAACAGTTGTTTGCCTACGTTGATTTAGAAAAAGAGCTGTCGGTGAGAACAAAAATTGTGGCGATTTTGGCTAACACAACCAATGATAGTATCAAAGTTTGGAAAATTGCTGATGGTTCTGAAGATGAATTAGATGACAGAAAACTAAAGTCGTTTGCCGAATATGTTGATTACTTCAAGCCAAAGAACATCAATGACAAAACTGCGGTACTTGATAATACATCGAAACTAAACCGATTACTGCGCGATAATGGTATTGCCGAAAAACTCCGTAGTCAATTTGTGGGCACTTGTTTGTTGGCTTTGAAAAATGGTCTCACCTATAAAGGGTTGAGCACAAGCCAAATAATTGCAGGACTAAAGGAAGTATTGGAAAAATTGCTTGCAGGAAGCCTTGACAAAGCCGACAAGATTGTGATTTTACACGAAAACATTTTAAAAGACCAAAATGTGGTGAAAATCAAGCCGGAAAATTTTGAAAAACTGCTTAAATATATCGAAGAAAACATAGAACCATATATCAACGAGGCGAGCCACGAAGGACAAGATATTTTGAGTTATTTCTTTACCACTTTCAACAAATATGTGGCAAGAGAAGATAAAAATCAAGCCTTTACACCCAATCATATTGCCCATTTTATGGCTACTGTGGCGGGTATTTATAAGACTTCTCGCATAATTGACCCAACTTGTGGTTCGGGTACTTTTCTTGTGCAAGCCATGACAATGGCACTCAACGATTGCGAGACAAAAGAAGAACGCGATGCTATCAAGAAACAACAGATTTATGGTATAGAGTTCGATAAAAACGTTTATGGACTATCTACAACAAATATGCTAATTCACGGTGATGGAAATTCAAATATTCGTTGTGGTTCTTGTTTCGAGTTAGGCGATTGGATTGGAGAGTCTAATGCCGATGTCGTGCTGATGAATCCGCCATACAATGCTTCAAAAAATCAAGTCACAGAAGAATTCGCAAAAACATGGAGAAAGACAACCACTGACCCTTCAAAAGGACTATACTTTGTTCAATTTGTTGCAGAAAAAGTGGGTCGTGGACGATTAGTTACACTTTTACCAATGGCATGTGCAATTCAAACAGATGGTGTAATAGGCATTTTCAAACAAAAAATGTTAGAAAAACATTCGCTTGATGCAGTGTTTTCGTTTCCTGCTGAAATGTTCTACCCAGGAGCAAGTGCTGTTGCTTGTTGTATGGTTTTCGACCTTGGCAAACCACACAAAAAAGACAAGGAAACCTTCTTTGGCTATTTCAAAGATGACGGTTTTGAAAAACGAAAAGGCGTGGGGCGAGTTGATGTACGTAATAGATGGGATGCGATA